>JAFXAR010000075.1 GCA_017516885.1 Bacteroidaceae bacterium | reverse complement strand
TTTTTTTATTTTTTAAGGGCGCATAGCGGGCTATGCAACCGCAAAAAAGAAAGAAACAGGCATTTTTGAATATAAAAAATGGCGAAATAGACGAAACTCGCTTCTATAAGAAAATACTTTTTAGAAATTTAAACAGCTTCTAATAACAGCTTCTAAATCTATATTATAATGAGGATGAAAAGATTTGCACTCATCTTGCTGTTCCTTTCTGCGGCATGCTGCTATTCGCAGGAAGAGAATGAACGTGGAAAATATTTCTACAGAAAGGAGTACAAACCATCAGAATTGCCAGCGTTCTCTGCCATAAAGGATTCACTGCCCATCCCGGTGTGGGAGGAGAACCCCGAATGGACAGAACTTTACATGCGGGCATGGGAAATAGCCTTCAGCAATCTCAAACAACCGCCAAAAGGCTCTCCTCTCGTTGCCAACTGGATTGACGAGGGACTTTCGCCGCAAATATTCCAGTGGGACACCCACTTTATGGCAATGTTCGGGCGATACGCCGCCCATCTGTTCCCCTTCATTGAGTCGCACGACAACTTCTACGCCCGCCAGCATGCAAACGGAATGATTTGCCGCATATTAAACGAGGCCGATGGCGCTGACCACCATTGGGGGCTTGGGCGGAACTATGCCCGCACCATAAACCCACCGCTCTTCAGCTGGGCCGAAATGGAATACTTCCGTTTCACACAGGACACAGCACGGTTAAGGGAAATCATCCTTCCCATTGAAAAATATGTCTCATGGGTAGAGGAGAACCGCAGGGCAAATGACACAGAGCACAAGCTCTACTGGTCAAACGGCCAGGCAAGCGGAATGGACAACACACCCCGCGACATCGGCCGCCCTACGCACGACGGCGACATCCATTCGGCAACCGACCAGATGGGATGGGTATGCATGTCGTCACAGATAAAGCTCTGCTATGATAACCTTGCCGAGATGTACACCATATTAGGGCGGAAGAAAGAGGCGCGCAGATACAGCAAAAAGGCAAAGGAACTGTCTGAGCGCATAAACCGCTACATGTGGGACGAAGAGAGCGGACTGTACTACGACGTAGACACAGCCTCCAAGCGTACTCCATGGATTACCACCGCCACATTCTGGCCAATGCTTGCCGGCATTGCATCGCCCGGACAGGCCGCAAGGCTCGCCGATGCCATAAAGGACAAGAACCTCTTCTGGCGGCGCCTTCCGCTGCCCTCACTGGCTGCCAGCCAGCCCTATTATGACAAGTGCGGAAACTACTGGCGCGGCGGAGTGTGGGCACCCACAACATATATGACGGTAAAAGGCCTATGCGCCTACGGATTCCATGAACTTGCCGAAGAGATTGCACGCCTTAACATGCATAATATGTATAAGGTATATAAATCAACCGGCACAATATGGGAACTCTACGCGCCGGACATCAGCATGCCTGCAACAAACGAAACCGGAGTTGAAATGGTAAAGCCCAACTTTGTGGGATGGAGCGGCCTGATACCCATTTCAATGTTCATAGAGAACATAATAGGCATAAACGCCGATGCAACATCGCGCACTGTAACGTGGCGGAGTACAGGCAGCAAGCGCCACGGAATAGAGAACCTGCGGTTCGGGGGCATTGTCACGACACTCATCTGCGAGGGCAACACAGTCACAGTCACCTCAAACGGAGAATACAAACTGATTCTGAACGGCAAGGCGCACAGCATTACTGCCGGAACCCAGGAAATAGAAAGAAGCGGGGATTAACCCCGCTTCTTTCTATTTCTTGAGCAGCACCTTGTCCATATTGCGCTGCTTCACAAGTTCGTAAGCCTTTAGGAAAATATCCTCCTCCTTATTGAATATCATAAGGAAATCGGCAAAATCCCATACATCACGCGCTATGTACATTTTCAACTGCCTCTTTATCTGCGGCAGGGCACGCTCATACTCTTCCTGCCCGCCCTTCAGCTTTACACTGTCCATTTTAGCCTGCTCTTCAAGAAGCGCAAGACACTCATCGTCTACAATAAACGAACGATGGAAATCCTCAACGTTGGCATATTTTGAAGTCAGCGCCTTACGGTTCTTGTCAAGGTAGCGCAGAGCAACCTGAGGGATAGAGCCCTTTGCGGCAAGCTCCTTATGATAAGGAGTGAACTTTGCCGTGTCAAGCGGAACAAAATAATCGGGCATTATGCCTCCGCCGCCATAGACAGGACGCTCAAGACGGAGCGTAAAGGTCTTTAGCGAATCGGGAAAATGGATGCTGTCGGCAGTGGTCATTTCACCGCTGTTGTATCGGCGCATAAGGTCGTCCTCGTACTTCACAGAGTCGTTGTCATAGGGTTTCTGTATGCATCTTCCGGTTGGAGTGTAGTAACGTGCAATGGTAAGACGTATCATAGAACCGTCAAAAAGTTCGAACGGACGCTGCACAAGACCTTTGCCAAAGCTTCTGCGCCCCACAATAACACCACGGTCCCAATCCTGCACAGCTCCGGCAAGAATTTCGGATGCCGATGCAGATGTCTCGTCAACAATAACCGCCAGATTGCCTTTGACAAAGCGGCCGCTTCCGCGTGAGAAATACTCGCTGCGCCCGCTTGCGCGCCCCTCGGTATACACCACCATGCAGTCCTTGGGAAGAAGTTCGTTTGCAATATCAACCGCCGCATTCAAATAACCGCCGCCGTTGCCCTGAAGGTCAATAATGAGATTGCGCATGCCAAGCGCCTTAAGCGAGTCTAATTTTGCCACAAACTCATTATGTGTCTTTGCGCCGAAGGACGATATTCTTATATAGCCATTCTTCTTGTCTATCATGTATGCGGCATCAATAGTCTCGGTGGAAATATCATCGCGCACAAGATTGAAAGTAAGCATTCTGTCAATTCCACGGCGCACCACGCCAATTTTCACCTCAGTGCCCTTATCACCGCGCAAACGTGACATAATATCGGTACGGCTCATTTTCACTCCCGCAATGGCTGTGTCATTCACAAGCACAATCTTATCGCCCGGCAATATTCCGGCGCGCTGCGACGGGCCGTTGTTGGTAGTGTGGATTACATACAAAGTGTCGGAAACGATATTGAACTGAATGCCAATTCCGCCAAAGCTGCCCTGCATCTGTTCCATAAGGGCCTTGGTCTCCTTTGGGTCGGTATAAGTAGAGTGAGGGTCAAGTTCCTTGAGCATGGCCTTGACACCGGCTTCTGTTATCTTGTTATTATCGGGACTGTCAACGTAGAAATTAGAAATAATATTGCCCGAATACATAAGCTTAAGCAAATGTTCGGGAATATCCTGGGCATTTGTGCAGAATGCCGCAAAAACAAAAAGCAATGATAATAATGTCTTTTTCATATTGTATATTACTTAGATACGTTTTCCTTTGGCAAAAGGGACGATACGTCCTTGCCGTATTTTATTAACTCGCGCACAACGCTGCTGCTTACCGATGCATACTGAGGCTCGCTTATCAGCAGCACAGTATCAATGCCGCCAAGCTTCAGGTTGACATCGGCAATGTCGCGCTCATACTCAAAATCCTTAACGCTGCGGACACCGCGCACAAGCACCGTCGCCCCCACTTCGCGTGCAAAATCCATTGTAAGGGTATCGTAGAGCGCCACACTTACCCTGCCGTTGCCCGAATAGAGCCTCCTTATTGCCGCAACGCGCTCTTCGGCAGAGAGCATGCAGCTCTTTCCCATGTTGCAGCCAACAGCAACAACAACCCTGCCGAACATTGAAAGCGCACGCTCTACTATAGCATGATGCCCCAAGGTAAAAGGGTCAAAAGTACCCGCAAACAGTGCTACACTCTCCATCACTCAGCCTCCTCATTGGTTTTATCCTCCTCAACGACCAGGTTGTCAATTATGAAGTTCTGACGCTCCATGGTATTCTTGCCCATGTAATATGCAAGAAGGTCGTCAACCTTGTCGTCCTTATGGAGTTCCACGCGCTCAAGACGCATGTCCGGGCCTATGAAATTCCTGAACTCATCGGGCGAAATCTCTCCAAGTCCCTTAAAGCGGGTAATTTCCGGGTTGGGCGAGAGTTTCTCTATTGCAGCAACCCTTTCCTCCTCGCTGTAGCAGTATATTGTTTCAAAGTCGCTTTTGTGCTCCTTGCGCTCCTCAGCGCCCTTCTTGCCACGCGGCAGCTTGCGCTTGTTGCGTACACGGAAAAGCGGAGTTTGCAGAATATACACATGGCCCTTTTTAATAAGTTCGGGGAAGAACTGCAGGAAGAAGGTTATCATTAGCAGCCTAATGTGCATGCCGTCAACATCGGCATCGGTGGCAACAATCACCTTGTTATATCGCAGTCCGTCAAGCCCGTCCTCAATATTAAGCGCTGCCTGCAGCAGATTGAACTCCTCGTTCTGATAAACCACCGCGCGTGTAAGCCCGAAGCTGTTGAGCGGCTTTCCGCGCAGGCTGAACACAGCCTGGGTATTGGCATCGCGGCTTTTTGTAATCGAGCCGCTGGCCGAATCGCCCTCTGTAATGAAGATGCAGCTCTCCTCGGTGCGGTCACCCTTGGGGTCGTTGTAGTGTATACGGCAGTCGCGCAGCTTGCGGTTATGCATATTCACCTTTTTCGCCTTCTCGCGCACCTGCTTTGTGAGGCCGGCAAGTTCCTTGCGGTCCTTTTCCGAAGCGGTAATCTTTGAAAGCATCACATCGCTTATCTCAGGGTTCTTGTGCAGGAAGTTGTCAAGTTCCTCCTTCACAAAGTCGCTTATGAACTTCTTTACGCTCATGCTGCCCGGGTCGGGCGCAACGGTTGTCGAGCCGAGCTTTGTCTTTGTCTGGCTCTCGAACACCGGTTCCTGTATGTTCACTGCTATTGCAGCTACAATTCCGTTGCGAATATCACAGTACTCAAAGTTCTTTGCCGAGAAGAAGTCGTGTATGGTAAGCGCAACAAGTTCCTTGAAGGCGCTCTGGTGTGTTCCGCCTTGCGTTGTGTGCTGTCCGTTAACAAAAGAGTAATACTCCTCGCCGTACTGCTGCGCATGAGTAAAGGCAATCTCAATGTCTGCCCCGCGCAGATGTATTATGGGATAGAGAGCATCGGCTGTCATGTTGTCTGTAAGCAGGTCGGCAAGTCCGTTGCGCGAGAGGATGCGCTTGCCGTTGAACATGATTGTAAGGCCGGTGTTCAGATAGGTGTAGTTGCGAAGCAGGGTCTCCACATATGCAGAGCGGTACTCGTAGTTGCGGAAAAGAGTGTTGTCAGGGGTAAAGGAGACCATCGTTCCGTTCTCGTCGGCTGTAGGCTCTGTTGTGTCATTGCTCAGTATTCCCTTGTCAAATGAGGCTGAGCGCACCACTCCATCGCGGTAGCTGCGCACTTCAAAATGGGTGCTCAGGGCGTTGGCCGCCTTAAGGCCCACTCCATTGAGGCCCACAGACTTCTTGAACACCTTGTCGTCGTACTTTGCGCCGGTATTCAGCTTGCTTACGGCCTCAATCATCATTCCCTGCGGTATTCCGCGTCCATAATCGCGCACTACCACTGTATGATTGTCGATGATGTCAATCTCAAGACGCTTGCCGAAGCCCATCTTGAACTCGTCAATACTGTTGTCCACCACCTCTTTCAGCAGCACATATATACCGTCGTCGCTCTGTGAGCCGTCACCCAGTTTTCCTATGTACATGCCGGGGCGCAGGCGTATATGCTCCACGTCGCTCAAGTGACGTATGGAGTCGTCAGTATATGCAGCCGCTTCGGGTGCATTCGCATTGAACTCTAATTTTATCTCTTCGGCCATTATGCTATGGTTTTCCTGTTATTCTATTATAAATTGCCGGACTAATCCGGCTCTCTGCTGTCAAAGTTCCTTCTTGAAGGCACGGCGGCGCTTGTGCTGTTCCTTTTCAAAATCATCCCACAGGCTTTGCACCTTCACGTTTGTCTCAAGTTCGGGGTTGCTCTCAACATCAACAATCTTCAGTTTCTGGAAGTTGTCGAGCAAATCCTTGAATATAAGCGCAAATGCGCCCTTGCTCTGATACTCAGGCTTTACAGCCACGAGCAGGAAGTCGAGCCTTGAAGGGTGCTTTATGAAAAGCGCCTTAATCATGTGCCACCAGCCAAACGGCAGCAGACGCCCTTTTGCCTTGCGCAATGCATCGGCAAGCGAATAGATGCTTACACCAAGCGCCACAAGATTATCATTCTTGTCAACCACCAGCGACACAAGGCGCAGATCTATGACAGGCAGATACATCTTTATGAACTGGTCAATCTGCTTCTTGCTCAACGGCGAATAGCCATACAGCGGCGCGTAGCACTCGTTTACAAGTTCAAAAAGAGACGTGCCGTAGCGCTTGGCAAGTTCGCGGCGCGAACTGCACCTCACGGTGCGGAGACCGAATTTCCGTGTAACTATCGCCGATATGCGCTCTGCCTTCTCCCACTTCCCCGATGGAATCTTAAGCAGGTACTCAACCCAGTCAACATCCTTCAGATAGCCCATGCGCTTCATCTGCCTGGGGTAATATGGGTGGTTGTAGATTGTAGACATTGTGCCCATGCGGTCAAAGCCCTCAATGAGCATGCCCTCGCGGTCAAGGTCGGTAAAGCCCATCGGGCCGACTATCTCAGTCATTCCGCGCTCGCGCGCCCACTTCTCGGCTGCATAAAAGAGGAAGTCTGCCACCTCATCATCATCAATAAAATCAACCCAGCCAAAGCGCGCGCACTTGCGGTTCCATTTTTCATTGGCCTTATTGTTGATAATAACGGCAATGCGCCCCACTATCCATCTGCCGCGCACGGCAAGGAAATAGTCGGCATCGCAGAACTCAAAGGCTGCATTACGGTCCTTGCGCAGAGTATTCAGCGCATCCTCATACAGTTCCGGAACATAATAAGGACAATCCTTATAGAGTTCGTACCCGAAGTTTATAAACTTCTTGAGCTGGTCTTTAGTCTCTACTTTTACTATCTTTACAGCCATGAAAACCTACAATTTCAAAAATTCGTGTAAAAATAGCGAAAATAGTACAAAAAAGCAAATCAAATGCCCATTATAAGATACGTTAAATAACCGGCATAGCCCAGTACAAGCAGAGCGCCTTCGGTGCGGTTGATGACATTCTTGCCGCCAAACTGCCCGAAAAGATAGATAAACAGTGAAGATACCAGCAGCACATAATAGTCAACCGGACTGAATCCCGAAAGCGAAATAGGGACTATTGTGGCACTGCAGCCAAGAATGAAGAATATGTTGAGAATGCTGCTGCCAAGGATATTGCCAAGCGCTATGCCCACATTTCCCTTGCGCGCAGCATTCACCGACACTGCAAGTTCGGGCAGCGAACTGCCGGCAGAGACTATGGTTATTCCGATTAGCGCCTCAGAGAGGCCGAACAGGCGCGCAATATCCGTTGCACCATTCACAAACACCTTGCCGCCGAATATAAGCGCTGCAAGGCCGCCCGCAATCATAAGCACCATTTTCATTGCAGGCATCGGCTGCACTGCTGCGTCCTCTTCCTTTTCGGAGGTTATTGTAAATGTATAGCGCACGAACACAGCGCAGAAGCAGAGCAGCAGCATTCCTCCGTAGCGCGTAATATACTCGCCCGGAGCGCCGCCCACGAGCATGCTTCCCGACACAAGAATCACCACAAGCGAAGCCAGCAGATTGAACGGCAGTTCACGCGACAGCATCCTGCCATTGAACACCACCGGGGTAATGAGTGCAGTAATGCCAAGTATAAGCATGCCATTGAATATATTGCTTCCAAGAACATTGCCAAGCGATATTCCCGAGTTTCCCGACAGGGCAGAAGCCACGCTTATCACAAGTTCGGGCAACGATGTTCCCAGTGCAACGATTGTCAGGCCAATCATGAGCTCGCTCATTTTCAAGCGGCGCGCCAAGGCCGAAGCACCGTTAGTGAGCCAGTCGGCACCCAGTATAACAAGAGCTATTCCTGCTACAAAACCCAATATTGAGAGTATCATATTTTACAAGCTTTTTATTGCGGATAGTTCAGGTTTTCATCAGTTGCGCACTCAAGCACCTCTGCGAGGTATTTCCTTGCCTCCCAGCGCGCCTCGGGCAGATTCATAAGCAGACAGTTGCCGCAGTCGCGCGCCGAAGCGCCCGGCACATCGCCCTCAAACGATGCCACAAACTCAAATGTCTCACGCACCAAAGGAAGAATTTCGGCCGATGAAACATCGCCCTTGACAATGAGATAGTTTCCGGTGAGACAGCCCATAGGCCCCCAGTATATTATTCTTGACGCCCACTGAGGGTGATTGCGCAGGAATGTTGCAGCCAAATGCTCTATTGTATGTATTGCGCTCGGGCTGAGAGCAGGCTCGCGGTTAGGCTCTTTCATTCTGACATCAAATGTCGTAATCGTCTCGCCGCCGGCCTCATCCTGCCGCGACACATAGATTCCCCTCTTGAGGCGAATATGGTCTATTGTAAAAGATGGTATTTTCTTCATTTTAAGAAACTGTTTCTATAAACTGTTTATTTTAGGCACAACTGCGCCGTTCTCTTCTCAAAGCCGCGAAAGGAACATTCTGGTAACGCCGAACGAGCGGTTGGCCATTTCGCCCCAAAAGTTCTCGTACTGCTCAATATGCTTGTCAACGCCCGGCGTGTCGCTTATTATGCGGAAACTCACAAAAGGCACTTTGTACAGATAGCAGACCTGTGCAATTGCAGCCGACTCCATGTCAACAGCAAGACCTTCGGGAAAGTTTGACTTAATTTTATCAAGTTCATCGCGGTCGGTTATAAACTGGTCGCCGGTACATATAAGCCCGGTGTGAATGCGGGTTCTGTTCTCCTTGTCGCCGTTAAGCCCTGCCGCACATTTCCACAGCCTTTCGGCAGCCGGCAAATATGTGGGCAGGCCTTGCACCTGGCCATATTCGCAGTCCATTCCGCACCATACATCATGATAAACCAGCGAAGAGCTGACAACCACGTCCATCACCCCAAGGCATGCATCAATGCCGCCGGCCACGCCGGTACTTACTACAGCATCGGGCGAGAAGGAGCGTATCATCTCTGCCGCACCTACTGCCGCATTTACCTTTCCTATTCCGCACTGGCGAAGCACAATCTCATTATTGCCAAGTTTGCCTGTCAGATAGCCTATGCCGCCCTCCGTGCGCCCGCATGCGCCGCTGAGCAGCGAAGCAAGCTGCTCATATTCCGATGTCATTGCCGTTAAAACGCCTATTTTCATTTTAGTTCTATAAAATTAAGATATAAATTCAGATGCCTCTTAAAGGGTGACAAGCACATAAGTCCAGTGTGCCACAATTCCGGCAACAAAGCCGCCCACTGTGTGCGCAAGAATAGCCTTTGAAGTAAGCTGCCGGTAGCCCATTGTATCAAGCATTGCTGTATGCGTGCTCAAATATCCGCTCCAGCACATTCCTATTGCCGTGAACACCGCAATGGCATTGCCGTCAATCCACCCCGAAGAGGCAAACTCAGGCACAAGGCTCAATGCTGCCCCCACAGCGCCGAGCGCTGTAATCGGGAAGGCAATAAGATGCGGGTCGGTAAACCCGAAGAGCCACTCAAAGATGAATCCAAGCTTTTCTCCGACCCATGGAAGAAGCTCTACGCCCTGATATGCCTCGCCGGTAAAATCCGCGCCCTTCGCCGGGCCGAAAGTAAGAAGCATCACAAGGGTTGATATTATTAGCACGCCGGGTATTATGGCCATGCCGACATCCACTCCCTCGCGTCCGCCGTCAAGCAGCGAGTCAAGAATGCGCTGGAACAGCGGCTTTTTCTCCTCTTCGCCCTGCACCTCCCCGCTTGTCTCAAGTTCTGCAGCAGCCTCTATTTTATATGACGGATAAGACTTTAAAATAAAATGCTGCATCAGGCGGGTTGAGACGATACAGCCCGCAAATGCGCCAAAGAGGCCAACGAACGGTTCAAACGAATAGCCGTAAGCCACCATGCTCACTATAACAATAAGCCCCATTCCGAAGGCCGTACCAAAGTTAGTAAGAGAGATAAACTGGAACTTTTTAAAGTAAGCGGCAAAGCGCTTGTCCTTGGCAAGGGAAATTATTGCAGGATTATCAGAAAGAAATGTCATCACCGCGCCAAGAGAGGCAACGCCAGGCAAATTGAAAAGAGGCCTCATAAGCGGGCGCAGCAGCCCTTCGAGCAATTTAACAACGCCGAACTCCACGAAGAGCTTGCCAATAGCACCGGTTATCACACATATTGCCATGAGCAGGAATACGGTATTCAGCAAAAGGTCGTGCGATGTATTCATAATAGTCTTGAGCATATTTGCAGTTCCCATCTGCGAGGCGATATAGCCAAACAGCGCAAAAAACACAACAAGACAGATTACCCCATTAGGGATAATGGATTTTCTCTTTTTCATAAAGTAACAGATTGCATCTTTAAGTTTGCAAATTTAATTTAAAATCCCGAAACAGCAACCACCTCAAACCCATATAATAGAATGCGGGCAACAAAAAAGCCGCTATATTTTGTTTTCTAAAATATTTTACCGTATTTTGCGGTAAACACAATTTGCACAAGAGCGCACTACAGGAAAATATTATTTAGAAATTTAAACAGCTTCTAACACTAAAAAAAAATACGATGAATATGATTCCAGCAGAATTTGACGAAATCCGCCCCTACACCCCGGAGGAACTCCCACAGGTATTTGAAGAGCTCATAGCCGACCCGGAATTCCAGGGCGCAATGGGACATGCATTCAAAGGAATGCCTTTTGAGAACATTGCAGCAGCAATGCGCGCATCAAAAAGCAATCTTGAATTCCAAAAGGCACTTGTATACCCCTTCATAAAGGGAGTGATTGCCAAGCTCTCAAGCGGACTGACAATCAGCTACGAGAACAGGGAGAACATGAGCAAATCGCTCTGCATCTCAAACCACCGCGACATAATCATGGACTCAGCATTCCTGTGCATTGCCATGGTAGACACAATAGGCAACACCGTTGAAATTGCTATCGGAGACAATCTGCTTATCCGCCCCTGGATAAAGAAGCTTGTGCGCGTAAACCGCAGCTTCATTGTGCAGCGTTCAGCATCTATAAGAGAGATGCTCGCATCGTCAAAGCGCCTATCATCGTACATCCACTACACGATTGCCGAGCGCAGCCAGCCCATTTGGCTTGCACAGCGCGAGGGACGCGCCAAGGACAGCAACGACCGCACTCAGGAGGGCCTCATCAAGATGCTCTCAATGTACAGCGGCGGCGACATAATAGACGCGCTGAAGGAACTGAACATTGCCCCCACCACAATATCATACGAATACGACCCATGCGACTATCTCAAGGCAAAGGAGTTCCAGCAGAAGCGTGACAACCCCGAACACAAGAAATCGCCCATGGACGACCTCATAAACATGCAGACAGGAATGTTCGGCTACAAGGGCGGCATCCACTACCACATCGCCAACTGCATTAACGACGAGATTGACAAGATTGACCGCTCAATAGGAAAGAACGAGAAGACCGCAGCCGTGGCACGCATAATAGACAGGCACATCCACAGCAACTACAAGTTCTGGAGCATAAACTACTACTTCTATGAACTGCTGACAGGCGACACCCGCTTCGCCGGCTGCTGCACAGCCGAGGAGAGGGCAAAGCTTGATGCCTATCTGCAGGGACAGATTGAGAAGGTAGACCTTCCCAACCGCGACGACGCATTCTGCCGCACAAAGATTCTCGAGATGTATGCCAACCCGGTAATCAACTACCTGAAGGCGACTGAGGAGTAAAGAGAACTGTTGACATTTTATATAAACAACATGCGGGCGGCCTGTTAATGACCGCCCGCATATTGTTTAGTAAGTTTCTATAAATCAGGCCGTAATTGATTGCCAATTTACAGAGTCTCCCCTTACTAATTCTCAGCCCTGAGCCCGTTCCCGCCATATTCATTCACTATGCGGTCAAGAATTGCCATGAGCTCGTCTACCTTTTCGGCGCGGAGCATCGCTATGCGCAGAGGACGGAAATCGGGCAGTCCCTTCAGCAGCGGCGTTGCAGCCAGATGCCGGCGCACATGCAGAATTCCCGGACGCTCGCCAAGCCACTCTACACTATCCCTTACCTGCTGGCGCAGAATATCCATGCACTCGGCAAAAGTAAAGGGAACTGCCGGCTCGCCATGCTCAAGATAATGCTTTACATCGCGGAAAATCCAAGGCTGTCCAAAACTGGCACGGCCAATCATCACCGCATCAACGCCATACTTTTCAAAGCACTCCTTTGCGCGCTCGGGGGTTTTTACATCTCCATTGCCTATTATTGGTATATGCATGCGGGGGTTTTTCTTTATTTCGCCAATGAGTGTCCAGTCGGCATCGCCTGTGTACATCTGCGCGCGCGTGCGGCCGTGCACAGTGAGCGCGGCAATGCCGCAATCCTGCAGCTGTTCGGCAAGGCCGACAATGCACTTGCTGCTCTCGTCCCACCCCAAGCGGGTTTTCACTGTAACAGGAATATCCACTGCATCCACAACCGCTTTTGTTATCTCAAGCAGTTTGGGAATATTCTGCAGCATGCCCGCGCCGCACCCCTTGCGTGCGACTTTCTTTACCGGGCATCCGAAATTTATGTCAAGAATGTCGGGGCGCGCCTGCTCCACCCTCTTTGCCGCCTCAACCATAGGGGCAACCTCATTGCCGTAAATCTGTATGGCCACAGGACGCTCGCAGTCGTGTATGTTCAGCTTGCGCACCGTGCTGTTTATGTCGCGTATCAGAGCGTCGCTCGACACAAATTCTGTGTACACCATGTCAACCCCGAACCGCTTGCACAGCAAGCGGAAAGCCTCGTCGGTAACATCCTCCATTGGAGCAAGAAACACCGGGAAACGGCCAAATTCAATATTGCCTATTTTCATTCTTATTATAAGAAACTGTTTGTGCAAAGATATAAAAAATTATTATCTTTGCGACAAATGACTATTCACATGAAATACAAAAGAAGCGATTTTGAGATAATGGCGCCTGTTGGCTCGCGCGAAAGCCTTGCGGCAGCCATACAGGCCGGAGCAAACTCAATATACTTTGGCATTGAGCACCTTAACATGCGCTCCCATTCGGCAAGCGCGTTCTCCATTAGCGACCTCAGGGAGATTGCGCAAATATGCGATGCCCATGGGATAAAAAGCTACCTCACTGTAAACACCATTATTTACGAGGACGACCTGGCACTGATGTATAATATAATAGATGCGGCAAAGGAGAGCGGCATTTCGGCTGTAATTGCGGCCGACGTTGCCGTAATGCAATACTGCAACCGTGTGGGCGTGGAGGTTCATCTCTCCACCCAGCTCAACATCAGCAACAGCGAGGCGCTCAAGTTCTACGCCCAGTTCGCCGATGTCGTGGTGCTTGCCCGCGAGCTGAACATGGACCAGGTGGCTGCCATACACAAGGTTATCATTGACGAGAACATCTGCGGCCCTAAAGGGGAGCTCATACGCATTGAAATGTTCTGCCACGGCGCGCTCTGCATGGCAATCTCGGGCAAATGCTACATGTCGCTCCACCAGCTTGGCCGCAGCGCCAACCGCGGCGAGTGCATGCAGGTGTGCCGCAGGGGATACATTGTAAAGGACCGCGAGAGCGACATTGAACTTGAGGTAGACAACAAGTACATTATGTCGCCAAAGGACCTTAAGACAATACGCTTCATCGACCGCATGATTGAAAGCGGAGTGCGCGTGTTCAAGATTGAGGGGCGTGCGCGCGGCCCTGAATATGTAAGCACCGTTGCCGGATGCTACAACGAGGCGCTTGAAGCATACCTCGCCGGCGAACTCACCGAGGAGAAGAAGGACGCATGGGACGAAAGGCTGAAGACAGTTTTTAACCGCGGATTCTGGGACGGTTACTACCAGGGGCAGAAGCTTGGCGAATGGAGCAGCATCTACGGCTCTCAGGCCACGGAGCGCAAGGTTTACATAGGCAAGGCAATAAAGCACTTCTCGAAATTAGGAGTAGGCGAGTTCCACATTGAAGCCGGGAAAATAAATGCCGGCGACAAGATTCTTGTTACCGGGCCAACTACCGGCGCTGTCTACATGACGCTTGACGACCCCCGGGTGAATCTTGAGAAGGTGGAGACTGTAAACAAGGGCGACCGCGTATCGTTCAAAGTGCCATGCAAGGTGCGCCCCAGCGACAAGCTCTACCGCATTGACAGCACAGAGCACGGTTGCTGCGACTGACATCCTTAAACAAAAACAGACTGCGGCAGCAGTCTGTTTTTGTTTAAGCGTTACCGTTTTTTGCCTTGAAGGCAAGCGCATAGAGCTTCATCTGCTTTATCATGGCAACAAGGCCGTTGCTCCGCGTGGGGGAGAGGTGCTCCTTAAGGCCAATTGCCTCTACAAAGTAGGGCTCTGACGAAAGTATCTCATCGGGGGTGTGCCCTGAATATACGCTTATGAGCAGCGACACTATGCCCTTTACTATTAGCGCATCGCTCTCGGCGCGGAAGTGCACCTTGCCATCTATAAAATCGGCCTGAAGCCATACGCGGCTCTGGCAGCCTTCAATAAGGTTATTGTCACTCTTGTACTCCTCGGGGAGCGGTTCTTGCTCGCTGCCGAGGTCTATCAGCAGCTGGTAACGGTCGAGCCAGTCGTCAAAGTCACTGAACTGCTCTATTATGCTATCCTGTATTTCGTTTATTGCAGCCATTATCTTTCGTTGTATATTACCTCAAGCACTGTCTGACCCACTGCCTTCAGGGACTTGCTGTCAATCCAGTCCATATCGTCCTTCATTGTGTGATGGTAAGGGCCAAAGCCATTGGGGCTTTCGGGGTCACAGTTTATAATATCAATACAGGGTATAAACCTGTAGTTGTAGACGTTAACGTGGTCGTCGGTAATTGTTCCGCCCGTGTATAACTGGAAATATTCCGAATATCCCAAATTTGCCGCTGTGTTCCATACGTTGGCAACGAGGTTGGGCGCAAAATGCATGGAATAGCCCTCACAATAGAACTTTGAACCGGGCGCGCCTACAATGTCAAGCAATATTCCATAACGTGCCTTGTAGTCCTTTACATGGGGGTTCTTTGCCCAATATTCAGAGCCTAACGCCCAGGTTGATTCCCCAAACTTTGCATCCTCACTGTCGGCCTCATGCCTGCCATAGTCCTCGGCATCGAACAGTATTATGTCCACTCCTACCTCTGTTGGCTGCACAGCAAGATGGCGCGCTATCTCAAGCAGTACGCCTACACCGCTGCCGCCGTCATTAGCGCCGGGAATTGGCTTGTAGTGATTGGCCGGGTCGCTGTCGGAATCGGCCCACGGACGTGTATCCCAATGCGCGAAGAGCAGCACGCGGTCGCTCTTCTCGGGCTGGAAGCTCGCTATTATGTTGCGGGCATGCAGCACGTCGCCGTTGTATGCAGTAAGGTCGGCTGTCTGCACTGTAACTTCGGCGCCATAGGAGCGCAGTTTTGCCTCAAGATAGTTGCTGCACGCCTTGTGCCCTTCGCTGTTGGGAACGCGAGGGCCAAAGGCAACCTGCTCGGCAACAAATCTGTAGGCGCTGTCGCCGCTGAAGACTGGCACATTGACCTTGGGGGCATTATCCTGGGAATTTATGTGATTTGCAGCTGCCGCGCCTTCTCCGCTGCCGGCAGGAGCATTGGAACAGCCTGCCAGCAAAAGCATGAACATAAGCAACAGCAATGAATACTTTCTCATGGCACGAATGGATTATCGGTTAAGTTTCCAGGTTGAGCCCTCCTTGCCGTCCTTTATCTCAAAGCCGAGCGCAGCAAGCTCATCACGAATCCTGTCGCTGGTTGCCCAGTCCTTGTTGGCCTTTGCCGCCTGACGCTGCTGAAGCAGCATGTCAACAACCTTGCCGAACGCCTCTTCGCGGCCGCTATCTGAGCCGCGTTCCTCCTTGAGGCCAAGAATGTCAAAGGCAAAGAGGCGGAACACCTCCTTAAGCTCGTTGAGGTCGGCTTCGCTTATTGTTGCCTTTTTGTCGGCTATCTGATTGATTGCACGGCTTGCATCGAACAGATGGGAGATTACCTGAGCGGTATTCATGTCGTCGTTCATCGCATCGTAGCACTTGCGGCGGAGTTCCCTGACGTCGGCAGTTGTCTCGCCTGACGCTGCAAGCGCACCAAGTGTCTTGTATGCCTCAAGCAGACGCTGCAAGCCCTTCTCGGCAGCCTGAAGCGCCTCGTTGCTGAAATCAACAGTGCTGCGGTAGTGCGCCTGAAGGATGAAGAAGCGGATGGTCATTGGACTGTAGGGCTGGGCAAGCAGCTTGTGAGTGCCGTTGAAGAACTCGTCAAGGGTGATAAAGTTGCCCAAGGACTTGCCCATCTTTGTTCCGTTTATGGTAATCATGTTGTTGTGCATCCAGTACTTTACAACATGGTGTCCCATTGATGCCATGCCCTGCGCTATTTCGCATTCATGGTGAGGGAACACAAGGTCCATGCCTCCGCCGTGAATATCAAACTGCTCGCCAAGGTACTTGCGTCCCATTGCCGTGCACTCGCAGTGCCATCCTGGAAATCCGTTGCCCCAAGGCGACGGCCAGCGCATGATGTGTTCGGGCTGCGCGCACTTCCAAAGCGCGAAATCGGCGGGATTGCGCTTCTCGTTCTGACCGTCAAGCTCACGGGTTGTGTTGAGCACATCCTCAAGATTGCGGCCAGAAAGGACACCGTAATTGTGCTCCTTGTCGTACTTTGCAACGTCAAAATATACTGAGCCTTCGCTCTCGTAGGCATAGCCGTTGGCAAGTATCTCCTTTACAAGCTCAATCTGCTCAATTATATGGCCTGATGCGTGCGGCTCTATGCTGGGCGGCAGCACGTTGAGGGCATCCATTACTTTGTGATAGTGGAGCGTGTACTGCTGCACAACCTCCATTGGCTCGAGCTGCTCAAGGCGTGCCTTCTTTGCAATCTTGTCCTCGCCTTCATCGGCATCGTGCTCAAGATGGCCTACGTCGGTTATGTTGCGCACATAGCGCACCTTGTAGCCAAGATTCTGAAGGTAGCGGAAGAGCACGTCAAAGGTTATCGCCGGACGCGCGTGACCCAAATGGGCCGGGCCGTAAACCGTAGGGCCGCATACATAGAGCCCCACATTGGGGGCGTGAAGCGGTTCAAACAACTCCTTCTTGCGCGAAAGAGTATTGTATATCATGAATTTGCTGTCCATAAATATTAGGTGTTTTTATTGTTTATATATTGCGGGCGCTATTTGAACTTGCGCGTTGCGTTGCGGTTCATCTTCTTGCGCTCTTTATCGGGTTTCTGCTTTGTTATATCAAGCGGTTTCTGCTCGTTCAGCGGAGCATTTATGTTCCAGTCGTCCTGCGAGTACTCGAACATTGCCCTGAGGTCAAGCTCATGGTGATAGTAGTAGACCTTTTCGGGCTGCACGCCTTTGAGGAAGTCTCCTGTATCCCACTTGCCGTTGCCGTTCTCGTCAACAATAAGGCGCAGATAGTATGTACCGGGCTTTATGAAATAGAACGAGCAGCGGCCGCCCTTGGTGCGCTCCTGCATAACAACCTTTTCGTCCTTTGTCATGAGCTGCACTATTGCGTCGTCGCCTATGCCGGGCACTCTAAGGTAGAGGACCGCATAGTCGTTGAGCGAGCGGAACTTTATGTCGCGGGAGAATTTTTCGGAAACGCCGCCATAAATTCCCTTGAATGCCGCAGAATCCACCTCAATGCGGTAGCTCTGTTCGGGACGCCATTCTGCAAATATATTATAGTTCCTTATATTGCCTTCGCTCTGGCGGAATACAAAGTCCATAGGAACCCAAAGGGAATCGACCATTACAGAAAGGTGTATCGCGGCTGTATCTGCCGAAAGCAGCGGCTCGTCGAACATCAGGCGGCAGTCGGCGTTTATGTCCATCGCGGCACTGCCTGTGAAGCGGAACGGAAGGACCTTTACAGGCGGAATGTATTCGGGCGGGTTGTTCTCGTCGTACCCCTCGCGGCGGCTTTCAATCTTAAGGAACTTTTTCTTTGCCTCTTCATAGAGCTTGGCCTCGGCCTCGACTATCTTCTCCCACTTTTTCTTGGGCACAAGTGAGATGGTATCGCAGCGGCCGGCCGGCGCTCCTGTATCATCAAACGAAGAGTATGTGACACTGAGAGTTATTGTGTCGCTGCTGTAAAGGAGCGAATCCTTAAGCCAATAGGCCAGTGTATCCTTCTTTTCCGAAGCCTCAATGATATATGCATTGTCAATATTGTGGCTGATGCCCTTTAGGCGCGGCAGTTCGGCGTTGGGCGAAGCGAAATAGAGCACAAACTTGTTATGTGTATCGCGCGGAGACTTTACAAGGTACTGCACTTTCATCTCCTCATTGAAGGCGCGCAGCACAATGTCATCGGGCTGGAAGCGCGTATATTTGACACTATGAATGGTGTCTATGGTGATGCTGTCGCGCCACACTGTGTCGGGGCGCACCGCCTCGGTTGCAAAGGGAGAGACGGTTGCCTTCATAAAGGCTATCTTTTCACTCTTCTGGTCGAAGTAATTATTCTGATTAGCATCGGCAAGAGCATAGATTCTGTATGAGCCGGGGGCGATGCCCTTTATTGTGAAGCGGCCGCGGGAATCGGTGCGCGCCACGCGCTCGAAAGGCTTGGTTGTGAACGCTGTATCGGCATGAACGGAATGCAGGCCGACAACCATGCCCTTAATGGGTTCAAGGTCCTCGGCGTTGAGCACTGTTCCCGATACGGCAAGGGTATCCACCACATCGCCGGTTGAGAACACATAGGCAAAGTTCTCATACGGATTGCCTTCGTTGTTATCGACAATGGCATCGCCGAAGTCTATTGAATAGGTGGTGTTTGGAACGAGTGTATCATAAAGCTCCACGGTCACATGCTTGCCGTTGTGCTTTATTTCGGGCATCTGCGACTGTGGGGGCGAGACAACAACCTTTTCAAAGGCATTGTTCAGCTTCACGTTCTCGTTAAAAGTGAGTACCACTTTGCCCTTTTTGACTTTCGTTGCATTGACAGCCGGTTCCGATTCAAGCAGCACAGGCGGCTCCTCGTCATAAGGACCGCCGTCGGGATTGCCTATGCTTGCACAGGCAGCCACCAAAAGAAGGATAAGAATGTATGTAACGTCTTTCAGTCTCATTCTTGCTTGTTCATGTGCAAAAGTTCCTCAATGTACTGCCGGCTGTTGCTCAAGCGGGGCACTTTGTGCTGCCCGCCTAACTTGCCTTTGCTCTTTAGCCAGTCGTTGAAAAGATTTCTGCGCGCCGGAATTACCTCAAGCTGCTGCATGGTTTTGTTCTTGAACCGCTTTGCCTCATAGTCGGAATTGATGTGCTGCAATTCAGTGTCAAGCACCTCGACAAATTTTTCAAGCGAGCTTGGCTCTTGCGCGAACTCAATGAGCCACTGGTGACGGCAGCGTGCATCGGCATCCATGAACACCGGTGCTGCAGTGTACTCCTGTACCTGCGCTCCTGTTTCGGCACAGGCCTTGAGCAGTCCCTTTTCGGCATTGTCGACAATAAGTTCCTCGCCAAAAGCATTTATAAAGTGCTTAGTGCGGCCCGAGATTATTATCTTATAAGGGTCTTTGCTTGTAAAGCGCACTGTGTCACCTATCATATAACGCCACAGGCCGCAGGATGTTGAGATAAGCATGGCATAATTCTTTCCTGTCTCCACCTCCCACAGAGGAAGTATCGTTGGATTGGGCGAATCGAGTTCCTCGAATGGTATAAACTCGTAGAATATGTCATAGTCAATCATAAGCAGCATTGCAGGGTCGGCAGGGTCGTTCTGTATTCCAAAGAAGCCCTCGCTGGCATTGTAGGTCTCCATGTACTTCATGCTCTCTTTGCGGATTATCTGCCTGTACTGCTCGCGGTAGGGAGTAAACGCTACGCCTCCGTGGAAGAAGACTTCAAGGTTGGGCCACAGTTCTTCAACGCCCTGCTTGCCAGTGATGTCGAGCATGTGCTTGAGCACTGCCATCATCCATGAGGGCACGCCGGAGAGATTGGTCACGTTCACATTGCATGTTGCACGCGCAATTTTTTCCATTTTTTCCTCAAAGTCGCTCAAGAGGGCTATATCCTTGCCTGGAACGCGCATCATGTTGACGAAGGCGCTGCAGTTCTCTATGAGAATTGCGCTGAGGTCGCCCACAAGGCTGCCCGGAAGGTTGTAGTTGGCAGCATGGCTGCCGCCAAGAATAAGTCCTTTGCCTGAAAATATTCTGCTTGAAGGATTATTTGCAACATACAGCGCCACAACATCGAACCCGCCCTTGTAATGGGCATTCTGAAGTCCTGTGGGGGTTACCGGTATGAACTTGCTCTTGTCGTTGGTTGTGCCCGATGACTTTGCATACCATTTGCACTGCCCTTTCCATAGTATATCCTTTTCGCCATGACGCATACGGTCGATATACCCTTTCAGGCTCTCATAGTCCTGCATTGGAACTGCTTTCGCAAACTGCTCGTAGTTTGCAAGCCCTGAATAGCCATGAGCGATGCCCCATTCGGTATTCTTTGCCGAATCAAGAAGGCGCTGCAACACTGAACGCTGGATATTGCCGGCATCAGTTGCGTATTTTTCTATCTTTTTTGCCCTGTGCCTGAACACAGGTTTCATCAATGGTGTCAGATTCATAATCTTCTCTATCACAAATCCATTACATTACAGCAGCTGCTGTTATTTCTCTGCTGTTCTATTCTTGTAGCTTTCAAGTCCTTTATCAAGGAACTTTATATATTCGTCAACATTTGTATTGTAGCTGTAGGGAGAGGCAAGAGGGTCGCCGTTGCCGTCTACAATCACATAGAAAGGCTGGGCGCTGCCGCCGAACTTGTAGTTCTGCAGATAGGTCCACTTTTCGCCCACTGTGGTAATCCATTTGCTCTTTCCGTTGTCAAGAGTTACCTTGTAACGCTCGATACCTGTCTTGTCGTCAACGTAAAGTGACACTACAATATAGTCCTCGCGCATTTTGTCGATAACTCTGTCATCGCTCCACACAGCAGCCTCCATTTCGCGGCAGTTCACGCAGCCGTGGCCGGTAAAGTCAAGCAAAAGCGGCTTGCCCTCTTTCTTTGCCATCTCAAGCGCCAGGTCAAAGTCGTCGGCATGAGGCTTGAACTCATTGTCGTACAAACTGAAGTCCTGAGTTTTCATTGGCGGCGCAAATGCGCTTACAGCCTTGCAGGGAGCGCCCCACAGACCGGGAATCATGTATATTGCAAACGCAAGCGAGATGAGAGCGGTAAAGACGCCGGGAACTGAAGCCTTTCTGTCCTGCTCGTCATCATGCGGGAAACGGATTACCTTTAACAGATAAAGGCCAAGGATGAAGAACAATGCTATCCAAAGCGCAAGGAATGTCTCGCGGTCAAGAATGCCCCAGCCGTATGCAAGGTCGGCAACAGAGAGGAATTTGAGCGAGAATGCCAATTCAACAAAGCCAAGAACAACCTTTATTGTATTCATCCAGCTGCCTGAGCGAGGTGTCTGCTTGAGCAGTGATGGGAAGAGCGCAAACAGCGTGAATGGCAATGCAAGCGCTACGGCAAATCCAAGCATGCCTATTGCCGGCGCAAGGATTTCTCCAGAATCGGCAACAGAAACAAGCATAAAGCCAATGATTGGGCCTGTACATGAGAACGATACAAGCACCAGGGTAAAGGCCATGAGGAAGATGCTGAGGATTCCTGTTGTGTTGCCGGCCTTTTCATCAACCTTGTTTGTCCATGATGACGGAAGTGTAAGTTCAAAGCCTCCAAGGAAGGATGCTCCAAAGACTACCAGCATCAGGAAGAAGAATATATTGAACACTGCATTGGTTGAAAGGGCATTCAATGCGCCGGCGCCGAATATCAGTGTTATGAAGACGCCAAGCAGCAGATATATGACAATAATTGAGACACCGTAGAGAACGGCCTCCTTAACTGCCTTTGAACGCTCCTTGCTGCGCTTTAGGAAGAAACTTACAGTCATTGGTATAATAGGCCACACGCATGGAGTGAGCATTGCAATGAGACCGCCGCCAAGACCAAGCACAAATATTACCCAAAGCGACGAATCGGCAGCGCTTGCATCTTCGTTTCCAAGCTTATTCAGTTCATCGGTAACTTTTCTCCAGTGGTACTCCTTTGAGTTCTTGTCAAGGCCTGCTGCCTGAGCCGGCTTTACAGCAGCAACCGGTTCTGCCGCCTTTTTCTCTGCTGCAACGGTATCCTTTATTTCGGCAGCATTCAAAAAGGCTGTATCCTTTGCCTCAATCTCCTTGGCCGGAACTATTTTCTGGGCAGGAACTGCCTTATTGGCCGGGACTTTCTCCTTTGCAACAGGCTTCTGCGCTGGAGCTGTATTCTTTGCCGCCGGCTTCTCAGCAGGCACTTTAGCCTCGTGGCTGCCGCTAAGTTCAAAGTCATAGCTGCCCATGTAGCACTGGCCGCTTCCGCAAGACTGATAGCTCACAGTTCCCTCAATATGGTATTTGCCGCCAAGCAGCTTTATTGCCTGTGTAAAGCTGGCCTCGCCGTCGTAATACCGCACCTTCATTTCAAACACATCGTCATACTCCTCTTTGACACCTTCGCCGCCCACAATTGGACCGGCAGCCTCAGCGCCCTCAATTACATGGAATTTGATGGTAAGCGGTGTAGGGCCGCCGTCGGGTATATCTGTTGAGTAAAGATGATAACCCGGATCAATTGTTGCATTGAACGAGATTACGCCCTCGTTTCCTTTGACAGTAAAGGTCTCTTCCATTGACACTGGGTCGTAACCACCGAACTGGGCAGCCATAGGCAATGCCAACAACATCATCAACAAGGAGAAAAAAGTCTTTTTCATTGTATTATAGTTTTTTATTTTTCCAAATCAACCGGGTTCTTTCTAATCCTCCATTCAGCCGGGTAAAGATTATTGGCCCTGCTGCCGACATTCTTTGCAAAACCCAGCGGAATGCCTTCGTAGGTCAAAAGCAGCATTCCTAACGGTGCATTGTCAAGCACAAGCACATCGCGGTGCAGATAGGCCAATGCCTGCTTCCTGTCAATGGCAACATTTGCAAAAGCCTCCGCATGGAGTTCGCTGCTCATTGCCAAAGCATGCACAGGCAGAAGCTTGTTGTTCTTTACCTCGCAGAGCGGGAGCGCACAATGCAGAACCCTCAGTTTCTGCTGCAGGGCAAGCATGGCATTCGTATGCGCCTTTGGCATTGCAACAACACAATCGCCCTGCATTATATAGTCAAAATCCTCGCCATTAACGAGCCAGGCAGATGCTTCGGCCTTTACTTTTGCCGGAGCAGTCTGTATGCGGCTGATTTTCTTTGGCTGTGCAAGCGGCGCATCGCCATCCTTGCGCAGCACTGCCATAAAGAGTCCCTCGCCACTTGTATATCCAGGTATAAAACGGTACACCGGCAAGCCTTCAGCCGTCAACGACCCGGTAATGTTCCAGCCAGGCTCAACTGCCACATCAAGAGGTTCTGCACCCAACTCCCCGGCAATCCACTCTACGCAGTCCTCGTTCTCCTCGCGGTTAAAGGTGCAAGTGCTGTAAACCAGCAATCCTCCCGGGCGCAGACTGTCCCAAATATCGGCAAGTATTTCTTTCTGCCTTCTGGCGCAAAGCTCAACATTGGAGACACTCCATTGCTCTACAGCAAAGGCATCCTTGCGGAACATGCCTTCGCCCGAACAGGGGGCGTCAACCAGCACAAAGTCAAAGAAGTTCCTGAACGGCGCAAAGTCCGCCGGTTCATTCTTTGTAACCACCGCTGCCGCATTGCCCCACTTAACCACATTCTCAACCAACACCTGGGCACGCTGAGGGACAGGCTCATTTGACACAAGCATACTGCCCGAAGGCAGCAGCGACAACAGATGCGTGCTCTTGCCGCCGGGCGCGGCACAGAGGTCAAGCGCACGAACCGGAGCATTCACAAACTGCCTTACAGCCTGTTCAAGAAACATTGACGATGCCTCTTGAACATAATAGCACCCTGCATGAAAAAGAGGGTCGGCCGTAAACATAGGGCGCTCGGCAAGATACCTCCCGGCCGATGCCCAAGGAACAGCATCAAGCGCATCATCCGGACTGAATTTCCGTTCGTTGCAACGAATGCTGACAACAGGCTCATCGCCAAGCGCTTCGGAAAAGCGCCTATAGCGCTCCTCTCCAAAAAGCTCGCATATTCTCTGTGCAAAATCAGCATTCAGTTCCATCTGCCTCAGTGGTTATTTCAGCCAACCGGCTGCTAAAAATTCATGCAGCGAGCACGCAGGGCATGTTCGCGCTTTAGCGCAAATGTGCCGGCAAACGAGCGAGACAACAAAATGATTTTTGTTTATCACAGCGAGTGCAGGGCATGTTCGCGGTTTACCGCAAATGTGCCAACAAACGAGCGAGACAACAAAATGATTTTTGTTTATCACAGCGAGTGCAGGGCATGTTCGCGCTTTAGCGCAAAGATACAAAAAATATGCAACAACAACTCCAAATATTGCATATTATTAGAACAGCGTTTAGATTTTATTGAAAAAATCTGTCATTAGGTACAGCAACAAGAGGATTTTCCCGCATTTTCGCATCGCCGTTTTTGCTTTTCGCTTTTATTTCGTATCTTCGCAAAAAAGAAATCCATAGGAAATGAAACAATATTTGAATCTGCTCGACAGAATACTGACTGAGGGCACAAGAAAAGATGACAGGACCGGCACCGGAACTATAAGCGTATTCGGACATCAGATGCGCTTTAACCTTGAGGATGGTTTCCCATGCCTTACAACCAAAAAGCTTCATCTAAAATCAATCATACATGAGCTGCTGTGGTTCTTGAACGGAGACACAAATGTAAAATACCTCCAGGAGAACGGCGTCAGGATATGGAATGAATGGGCCGACGAGAACGGCGACCTTGGGCATATTTACGGCTACCAATGGCGTTCCTGGCCAGGATATGACGGCGAGCACATTGACCAGATAAAGGAGGTTGTGGAGACAATTAAGAACAACCCCGATTCGCGCCGCATTATAGTGAACGCATGGAATGTGGCAGACATAAAGAACATGAACCTGCCGCCTTGCCACGCAATGTTCCAGTTCTACGTTGCCGACGGCAAGCTGAGCCTACAGCTTTACCAGCGCAGCGCCGACTGTTTCCTGGGAGTGCCATTCAACATTGCCTCATACGCGCTTCTATTGCAGATGATGGCGCAGGTAACAGGACTAAAGGCAGGCGAGTTCATACATACATTGGGAGACGCACACCTCTATCTGAATCACATTGAGCAGGCAAAGCTGCAGCTAACACGAGAGCCCAAGAAACTTCCGCAAATGAGAATAAACCCTGACGTAAAGGATATTTTCTCATTCAAGTTTGAGGATTTTACACTTGAGAACTACGATGCGCACCCGCATATTAAAGGAGTTGTAGCAGTATAATGCCATGCAGAAATTAGCACTTATAGCAGCAATAGCCAATAACAATGCAATAGGCTTTGAAAACAAGCTTATCTATTGGCTGCCGAACGACTTGAAGCGCTTTAAGGCGCTTACAACCGGACACACAATAATAATGGGAAGCAACACTTTCCGCTCCCTGCCCAAAGGGGCGCTGCCCAACCGCAGGAACATTGTGCTTTCACGAAAAGAGACTGCGTTTCCCGGAGCGGAAGCCTTCAGTTCTCTTGAAGAGGCCCTGCTCGCCTGCAAGGAAGAGGAGACTGTTTACATAATTGGCGGAGAGACGCTTTACAGGGCGGCCCTTCCGCTGGCCGACATGCTATGCCTGACCGAGGTAAACGACACCCCGGAAAATGCTGATGCTTTTTTCCCTGATTTCAACAGAGAAGAGTGGGACATTATTGAAAATGAGACATTCCCAAAGGACGAAAAGCATTCTCACGAATACAGCTTTGTGACATACACTAAAAAGGAATAGCTCCACTTCGCATGCTTTGCCGCGCTTTTACCACAAAAGTGCACGGCAGTTAAACGGTATTCAGAAATATTATTATAAAACAAGCATCGGGTGCGCCGCGGCGCACCCGATGCTTTATTAAGAGAATCAATGCTCGTTACTTTTTAGACTTCTGCTCATCAGCAGAGTACATTACACGCAAAGCATTGACATCCTGCAAAGCTTTCTTAATATCAGTAACAATCTTCATTGTCATACCATGACGTCCGCTACTTTCGTCGCCGGCATCAACCTTAAGTACAACAGTCATCGCTACTCTGTCATCATTCTTCATCTGATTCAACGCGTCAAGAATATGTGTGCCAACCATGCCCACATTATCCTCCTTAACAATCTTGTCGTTAATCTGAATCATTACATTACCGGGTTCTTCCTTGCTTTCTCCAACATGAACATTGATTCCGGAAGTCTTACGCTCAAGCTTTGTCAGCTGATTGCCGCGCGGCGCCTTGTATTCAAGCTTCAATTCCTCCTGACGCATTGATGTTACAATCATAAAGAAGAAAAGAATAGAGAATATCAAGTCAGGGAGAGACGACGTATTCAATTCAGGCATTTCTGCCTTCTCTTTATTACTAAATTTGCTCATAACTATTACTTATAACCTATA
Organism: Bacteroidaceae bacterium; assembly: GCA_017516885.1. Classification (GTDB taxonomy): domain Bacteria; phylum Bacteroidota; class Bacteroidia; order Bacteroidales; family Bacteroidaceae; genus HGM04593. The sequence goes on along the minus strand of JAFXAR010000075.1, from coordinate 29,613 downwards.
GGTTCTGCCTCAAATATCTTGTTCGGATAGTACAGCTTTATCAAAGCTTGCTCTGTAGGCTCCAAGTCGTTGAACAGTTTGCCATACTCCTTCTGAGAAAGCTCGTCACGGAGTTCATCGTAAGCCTTGTACAATTCATGCACCACCTTGAAGTAGGTACTGTAAGAGGTTGCACGGTCTGTTGTCAATGAAACAACATGGTTCTTTGCATACTTGACAGGCTCCTGGCCGGCCTTTACGCTTGGAAGCACATGCACCTCTTTTTTCTCATCATAGTATTCCTGCACGTTGTCATACAACTGGGGGAAGAAATCCGCTTCGTCGCTATTGCGTGCAAAGTCCTTTACAAGTTCACACAATCTGTCTATTGGGAAGTTCAGAGAATCGGCTGGCACGTCATACTTTTCCATAAGGCGGGCGTAACCAATCTTATCAACATCCTCCTCGCTGTCAAGACGGAGCTTGCCCGCTGAAGATATAAGAACCTTATTCTCCTTGTTTACCTTGATTGAGAGCACATTTCGCATCATCAATTTAGGCGGATCTTTCTCGTCGTCTTGCTTTTCGGGCAAAGTCACCTTAAGACCCAGCTGTGAGTCCATAGATGTAACGACAAGGAAGAAAATCAACAGGATAAAAGAAATATCCGCGGTTGAACTTGCGTTAATACCTGGTACTTTTCTTTTAGATTTACCCATTGCGAAATTATTTAACTCTGTTAATAAACTTTACCACGCCGCTCATGCTGATGATAGTAGCAATAACGCAAAGAGCAACAAGAACATACTGCATAAACAGGAAGGCGTCTGTCAAGGCCATAGAGCCCAGCATGCTCTCAACCTGGTCGGGAGCTACAGTTTCATTCAATGGAATTCTTTCAAGTCTTCTGATCATTGCCTCAGCCTCTTCGGGAGCGCTTGCGACTCTGCCTGCAAATGCATACGAAGCGCCAATGAGCACAACAAACAGCAGCAAGCCAATCAAGCCCTTCAAAGTTTCAACAGGACGGTCAATCAACTTGAGGAGAAGATTTACCACCTGGTATATTACAATGAAGACAATGGGAACAATTGTCAAGACATACATCAAGCTCATAAGGGCGTCTGTGTGAACAGGGTCACGCAGTTCCTTCTGCTTTCCGAGGGCGTCAAGCACCTCCTTGCCCGGCTGGTCAACCTGCTCAATGCCGGTTACCGGGTCTATCTGCCAGCACTTTTTCATCTGGCCGAATCCGTCAATATAAAACATTGCCAATATAACAATGATAATAACCATCATTGCCAGCAATGAGTATTTTGACAACTTTATATCAAATCCAGCTTTCATAATATTATCTTATTCAACTGTTATGTTATTACTTCTTAAGGTTAAATTTTGCCAAAAGGTCAAGAAGAGTGATTGAGCAATCCTCCATCTCAGATGTGATAGCCTCAATCTTGGTAAGGATAAAGTTGTAGAATACCTGAAGAATCAAAGCAACAACGATACCGTAAAGGGTTGTGATAAGAGCGACCTTCATACCGCCGGCAACGATAGTCGGAGAGATGTCACCAGCCTGCTCAATTTCGTCGAACGCCTGCACCATACCAATCACAGTACCCAAGAATCCGAGAGATGGAGCCATGGCGATGAACAATGTAATCCATGAGCAGTTCTTCTCAAGCTGTGAAGCCTGGATGCTTCCATAAGACACTACAGAACGCTCAACTGTATCAATGCCGTCATCAATGCGGAGAAGACCCTGATAGCAGATAGCCGCAACAGGACCTGCAGTTCTGCGGCAAACATCCTTTGCGCCTTCAACGTCGTTGTTTGCAAGCGCATCGGCAATCTTTGCCATCAGCTTCTTTGTGTTCACCTGAGCCATGCTCAAATAGATAATGCGCTCAACGCAGAATGCCAAACCAAGAACCATAGCGATAGCTACGAGAGACATGAAGGCAGCGTCACCCTCAATGAACTTGTTCTTAAGTTCCTTGTGAACACCGGCAATAGCGTCCTCTTCCTGAGGAGCCTGCGCTGGAGCTGCGGGAGCAGCAGGAGCTGGAGCGACAGCCGGAGCCTGTGCAGGCGAGTCCTTCTTAGCAGTGTCCTTCTTAGTTGTGTCGGCAAGTTCTGTCTTAGTAGCGTCTTTAGCGCTATTATCAGCAAAAACCTGGGTTGTACCAATCAAACCCAAAATTGCAACGATGGCAAAAAACTTTTTCATTTTTCTGTAATTTTTTTAGATTAATATTTTAAGTTAATTCATTCTAAATCATGCGGAAAGAGGGGGATTCGAACCCCCGATACGCTTTTGGCGCATACACGCTTTCCAGGCGTGCCTCTTCAACCACTCGAGCATCTTTCCCTGCGCACACGGCTGTTTACCGGGGTGCAATTTACAACTTTTTTTGCACATTACACTCCAATTCACGGCAAAAGTAACTTTTTTTTTCTAATCAATGAAGATTTCATAAGAAAATGATTGGCATAATAGGAAAAAAATAAAAAAATAAGTTTTTTTAACATTCAAAACATGCGTCAGCATACCCACGCATGCTTTCTTTATTAAAAAAACAAAAAGATAAGCGCGGGGCATGCTCCTTATTGAATAAATGTTTATTTTTGCATAAAAGGAGCATTCAACCGCAATGATAGAGAAAAAAAGAGGTGTTATGTCATGGGTTGCCGACCTCATGAACCCGTACCGCTGGATTACAACGGTGCGCAATGTCATGTTTGACCTGAACATAATCAAAAGCCATGAATTTCCCTTGCCGACAATATGCATTGGCAACATATCAGCAGGAGGCACAGGCAAGACACCGCACACCGAGTTCCTTATAGAACTGCTGAAAGAGAAGCACCGCCTTGCAGTGCTCAGCCGCGGGTATGGGCGCAAGAGCAAAGGCTACATAAAGGCCGACGCCGCCACTGCCATGCCGCAAATTGGCGACGAACCGTTCCAGATAAAGAACAAATTTCCCGAAATTACCGTTGCTGTATGTGAGAAGAGGGTTATAGGCATTGAACGGCTGGTTGCTGAGGACAAGAGCATAGAGGCGATATTGCTTGATGATGCCTACCAGCACAGGCACGTCAAGGCCGGGCTTAACATTCTGCTCATTGACAGCAACAGGCCTATATGGCAAGACCGTGTACTTCCTTTCGGACGACTGAGAGAGAGCATAGCCGGGATAAGACGCGCCGACGTCGTTATTATGACAAAGTGCAAAAGCCTCAGCGCCGAAGAGACAAGGTGGTGCCGCAGCTATATTAAAGGCTGGAAGGATATTCCCGTTTTCTTTTCGCGCATGCGCTACGGAAAATGCTACCCGATATTCACTGGAGCTGCACCATTTGAGCAGATAAGGCCGCAGCAGGAGGTGCTTGTTGTTACAGGAATAGCAAACCCCGCACCGCTTAGAGAGGAGATTGAAAAATGCGGCGCAAAGGTTACAATGATGAAGTTTGGCGACCACCACAACTTCACGCAGGGCGACATTGCTGCCATTGCTGAAGTTTTCAGCAGCATAGAAAGCAATGAGAAGATTATAATAACCACAGAAAAGGACGCCACAAGGCTTCTGCAGCGCAACGACATTCCGCCAAGCATAAAAGAGCGCACATACGCACTGCCCATTAAGGTGGAAATATTAGAAGGAGAAGAAAAAATGTTTAACCAAATAATTGAAAGCTATGTTACAGAAAATTCAAGAAACAGCTGAATTCCTTAGAGGAAAAATGACAACAGCGCCCGAAACGGCTATAATCTTAGGCACAGGCCTTGGCAGCCTTGTTAACGAAATAACTGACAAGTACGAAATAGAATACAAGGACATTCCCAATTTCCCGCTCTCTACAGTAGAGGGGCACTCAGGCAAGCTCATATTCGGCAAGCTCGGCAACAAGGAGATTATGGCAATGCAGGGACGCTTCCACTTCTACGAAGGATATTCAATGAAAGAGGTTACATTCCCTGTACGCGTAATGCGCGAACTTGGCATAAAGACCCTCTTTGTATCCAATGCTGCCGGCGGCATGAACCCCGATTTCCTTATCGGCGACCTCATGATTATCAATGACCATATCAACTTCTTCCCCGAGCATCCATTGCGTGGCAAGAACATACCTTACGGCGACCGCTTCCCCGACATGAGCGCGGCATACGACAAGGAGCTTATTGCAAAGGCAAAGGAGATTGCAGCAGAAAAGGGAATCCGCGTAGTTGAGGGCGTATACCTTGGCACACAAGGCCCAACATTTGAAACACCTGCAGAATACCGTATGTTCCACCGCATGGGCGGCGATGCCGTAGGCATGTCAACAGTGCCCGAGGTAATCGTTGCACGCCACTGCGGAATAAGAGTATTCGGAATTTCAGTCATTACCGACCTTGGCGTTGAGGGAATTGTTGTAGAGTGCAGCCACGAGGAGGTGCAGAAGGCAGCCGACGAGGCCCAGCCCAAGATGACCACAATATTCCGCGAAATAATAAACAGATCATAAGAAAATAAGATGAATACGACGAAACGCACCGAAATATCCTCTCTTGGCGAGTTTGGGCTTATTGAGAGAATCACCGAAGGCCTGACAACACAGAACAAGGAGAGCATAAAGGGAGTGGGCGACGATGCGGCAATCCTGCAGTTCAGCGGCGACGAGGAGACACTCGTCACCACCGACCTGCTTATGGAGGGAGTGCATTTTGACCTGACATACTTTCCGCTGAAGCATTTGGGCTACAAGGCCGTTGTGGCAAATATATCCGACATCTACGCCATGAACGGAACTCCCAGGCAAATTACAGTATCCATTGCGCTCAGCCGCAAATTCTGCATTGAGGACATTGAGGAGCTCTATGCGGGAATAAGGCTTGCATGCCAGCAGTACGGCGTTGACATTGTGGGCGGCGACACAACATCATCGCTCACCGGCCTTGCAATAAGCATTACCGCAATAGGCACTGCGCCGAAGGGCACATCAGTAAGACGCAACGGCGCAAAGGAGACCGACCTTATATGCGTCACAGGCAACCTTGGAGCAGCATATATGGGCCTTCAGCTGCTTGAGCGGGAAAAGATTGCCACCGCCGGCAAGGATATACAGCCCGATTTCCAGGGCAAGGAATATATTCTTGAACGCCAGCTGAAACCCGAGGCGCGCAAAGAGGTGCTGGAAAAGCTGCGCGAAGAGGGGGTGACACCTACAGCAATGATTGACATAAGCGACGGACTTTCTTCGGAACTGATGCACATTTGCAAGCAGAGCGGCACCGGCTGCAGAATATACGAGGAGCGCATTCCCATTGACTATCAGACTGCCATTATGGCCGAGGAACTGAACTTGAACGTGGTTACATGCGCGCTCAACGGCGGAGAGGATTTTGAATTGCTGTTCACCGTTCCCATTGCCGACCATGAGAAAGTTGCCGCCATGAAGGAGGTGCGCGTCATTGGACACATTGTGAACGAAAGTATGGGACTTGCCCTGATTACACGCGATGGAGCCGAAATGGAGCTGAAGGCACAGGGCTGGACACAAAATAACTGTTAAGACTGTACGCCGCAATGAATCTGCACTTCATAGTTCAGGCAATGTTCCTGCTGACAGGAGCAATATCACTATTGGCATCGCTGCTCGACTGGGAGTGGTTCTTCTCGGCCGACAACGCCAAATTCCTTGTCAAAAGACTGGGGCGCAACGGCGCCCGCTGGGCATACGGAATATTAGGCGCGCTCTTCATTGCTGCAGCAGTGTTTTTCTACTATCAAATAAAGAGACTGTAGAACTTCCCTTCATAAATAAAAGACCAGTCGCGCGCGACTGGTCTTTTATTTATGAAGTTTATCTATGCGTACCCACAATCTTTGTCTCCGGAAGTTCAGCATTTCTCCTGTTAGTGCTTTCAACCAGCGCGGCAGCCACCTGAATAAATGCCTGGCCATCGGGGCTTCCGGCCTTCATTGCAATAGGCACTCCCTCATCGCCGCTCTCGCAAATGCTCTGCACGAGCGGAATCTGTCCTATAAGAGGTATATTATAGGCCTCGGCCATACGCTTGCCGCCATCTTTGCCAAAGATATAATATCTGTTCTCAGGCAGTTCGGCCGGAGTGAACCACGCCATATTCTCAACAAGTCCAAGAATGGGCACTGCAACCTTTTCGTTAATGAACATGTTCACTCCCTTTATTGCAGCAGCAAGGGAAACCTCCTGCGGGGTTGTTACCACCACAGCGCCGGTAAGAGCCAGGCACTGCACTATCGTCAGGTGTATGTCGCTTGTGCCCGGCGGCAGGTCTATGAGAAAATAATCCAGTTCGCCCCAGTTGGCATCGGCAATAAGCTGCTTCAGCGCATTGCTCGCCATGCCGCCACGCCAGAGGATGGCCTGTTCAGGGTCGACAAAGAAACCTATCGAGAGGATTTTTACTCCGTATTTTTCAATTGGCTGTATAAGGTCGCGCCCATCAATATTCTCGCTGTAAGGACGCTCGTCCTCAACACTGAACATTTTAGGGATTGAAGGGCCGAAAATATCGGCATCAAGCAATCCCACCTTATAGCCCAGGCGCGCAAGCGCAATGGCAAGATTGGCCGAAACAGTTGACTTTCCAACTCCGCCCTTGCCCGAAGATATTGCAATGACATTCTTTACTTGAGGCAAGAACTTTCCTGCCTCGGGACGCGCTGCCTGACGGCTTACAACGCTGATGTTGCCCGCAATTTCAACCTCCTTGCCAACGTATGTGAGTATTGCAGTTTCAGCTGATTTCACTACTGAACGTATGAAAGGGTCGGTGGGTTTCTCAAAAATAAGCGAGAAGGTGACCTTGTTTCCGTCAATGCGTATATTGTCATCGACCATACCGGCCTCAACAAGATTCTTTCCGTTGCCCGGGTAGCGCACCTTCTCAAGCGCATCGAGTATAAGTTTAGGATAAAGTGCCATTTTTACGCTTCATAATCGGCCTCTGCACGGCCTTCTGTTATACCTTTAAAATAAGCAGCCACTGCCACATGCGCCGGATGCACCTTGTAGCGCTCCATTGCTTCGGCGTCGTCAAATGCCGACACAAGCACAGCGTCGTATGCCGTTCCTGCCACACAAACATTCACTCCCACCTCAAGAGAGCGGATTTCGGGCACTACGCCCACAAGAGCCTCAAGATTCTCCTTTACCCAAAGAGCATGCTCTTTTTTGCTTTTTCCATTAGCGCCGTCAATAAAGCGCCACATTACAATATGCTTGAACATAAGCTTCTTATTATAACGAATTCATTTGAAACATTTCCATCGCGCTATGGCTATTTGCTTGTCTCAAGGCTGCTGCGCTTGCTGCGTCCATAACTGCGGTACTCGTCGAGTTCAATTTCCACATCGGGCTCTTCGTACTGTTCCTTTGCCGGAAGATTGAAAGAGATATACTTTATAGTTATTCCGCGTGAGAGCCACTGCGACTCGTAATAGGTGCGGATTTTCAGCACATCGCTCACCTCTTCCTGCCCATGAACATCCTCAATGCACTCCACCACCGGCAGAGCATTCACCTGGGTTATATACTTTGTGTATGTAAACATAAAGTTACTGTCGGTCTTAAGATGCACAACAGCATCATCGGAGAGAATGTTCCTGTAACGCGCAAGGAAAAGCGACGATGTAAGACGCTTGGTGTACTTCTTCATCTGTGGGTCGGGGAATGTGAGCCATATCTCGCTCACCTCGCCCGCTGCGAAGAGCCGGTCGATAATCTCAATATTAGTGCGCAGGAAACCGGCATTCTTCAAGCCCTCTTCCATGGCATCAGTTGCGCCGGTCCACATGCGTGCGCCTTTTATATCAACGCCAATGAAGTTCTTTTCGGGGAAGCGGCGCGCAAGAGCCACTGTATACTCTCCCCTTCCGCAACCAAGCTCAAGAACAATGGGGTTGCCGTTCTTGAAGAACTCCCTCTTCCAATTTCCCTTAAGCGGAAACTCAACATCGTTGACCACCGAATAGGGGTGCTCGATGACATTTGGATACGATGCCATGTCGGCAAATTTCTTCAGTTTTCCTTTACCCATAGTCAGATTCCTTATTCAACTATCGTTACCCAGCCATACTTGTCGGCAACATCGCCATACTGTATCGCACGCAGCCTCTCATAGAGCGCAGTAAGCACAGGACCAGGCTTGCCATCCTTTGCAATAACATAGCTCCTGCCCTGCTCAACATCATCTATCCGGCCTATTGGAGATATTACGGCAGCCGTGCCGCAAGCACCGGCCTCCTCAAATTCAGGCAGTTCATCCTCAAGCACAGGGCGCTGCTCAACAGTCATACCCATGTCACGCGCTATCTGCATAAGGCTGTTATTGGTTATTGAGGGAAGTATTGATGTTGACTTCGGAGTTATGTAGCTGTTGCCCTTTATTCCAATGAAATTCGCCGCGCCGCACTCGTCGATATACTTTTTCTCTTTTGCATCAAGGTATATCTCGCATGCATAACCCTGCTCATGCGCAGCATAGCTTGCCCTCATGCCGGCAGCATAGTTTCCGCCCACCTTGTAACGGCCTGTGCCAAGAGGCGCTGCGCGGTCAATATCGCGGAAAATCACACAGTTGTTTACCGCAAACCCCGCTTTGTAGTAAGGGCCTACCGGAGTAACGAAGATTACAAACAGATACTCCTTAGAGGGATTCACACCCACCTGCGCACTTGTTCCTATGAGCAGGGGACGTATATAAAGCGATGCGCCGCTCTCGTACGGAGGCACAAAGCGCTCGTTCAGCGCAACCACTTTTGTTACCATCTCGCGGAAGAGCTCTGTGCTCACGCGGGGCATCATTATGCCATCGCAGCTGCTCTGCAAGCGCTCTGCATTTGCCTCAAGGCGGAAGATGCGAACCTTGCCGTCCCTGCCGCGGAAGGCCTTCAAACCCTCAAAAGCATCCTGGCCATAGTGCAGGCACGTTGCAGCCATGTGCAGTGATATATTCTCATCGGTACACACCTGAACCTCTCCCCATGCACCGTCCTTATAGACACAGCGCACATTGCAGTCGGTCTTTCGGTAGCCGAAACCAAGATTTGACCAATCCAATGTTTCCATATTTACATCATTTTCTTTTCGTGGCGCGAAGATACACATTTTGCCCGACAAGAGAAAATTTATTCACGCCGAACAGCATCACTCCCATAAAGGACTGCTGAAAAAAGCGGTAATTATCATTCATTACCGTTCATCTCCTCAAGCAGCAGCTTGACCTCTTCATCGGCCTTATACAGTTTATCCTTGCAGAAACGGAGCAGTTCTGTTGCCTCTTTGAGCAAGCCTGACAATTCGTCAACATCAATCTTGCCGCCTTGCACTGCCGCCATAATCTCCTCAAGGCGCGCTACCGCCTCGGCGTAACTCTTCTTTTTCATTTTATCTTGCAATTTTCTTAACCGTACTTACAAACTCGCCGCCGGCAACAACTGTCATAACCTCGTCACCGGGAGCTATATCATCTACAGAGCGCACCGCCCTGCCATTTACTCGTGTTATGCTGTATCCCATTTCAAGAATATGCCGGGGTGAAGCAGCATCGGCCTTCTCCTTCAACAGTTCCAGTCTATGGTGCTGCTCTTTCAGGAAAATCTCCGCAGCTGCTGACAGCCTCTGTGCAAGCGGTTGCAGACGCATCTTCTCGTTCTGCAGGCAAAGGGCCGCACTCACCGGCATACGAGCCGACATTCCGTTCATGCGCAGTTTCTCCGCATCGATGCGCATACGCACTGCCGTTGCAATCTCCTGCCTTGCGTTCTCAACGAACGCATCCTGCTCAAGCATTGCATGTATAAGCAGTTCTGCTGCGGCGGTGGGTGTCTTTGCCCTTGTATGCGCCACAATATCAAGCACACTCTCGTCGCGCTGATGCCCTATGCCTGTTATAATGGGGATGGGGAACTGCGCGCAGTTATTGGCTAGGTCGTATGTATCAAAACAGCTCAGTTCGCTTACGGCGCCGCCTCCGCGTATAATCACAACAACATCCCATTGGTCAATATTCTGCGCAATGCGGTCAAGCGCTGCAATAATTCCCTGCTCCACTCCGCTGCCCTGCATTGGGGCAGGGAAAAGATGAGGATAAAAAGCAAAACCGTAGCGGTTGCCGAGCAGCTGGTGGCAGAAATCGCCGTAACCGGCTGCCGTTGAAGATGAAATTACCGCAACGCGCTGCGGCAGAAGCGGAAAGGGAAGTTCCCTGTTGAGGTCAATCACCCCCTCGTCAGCAAGGCGCTTTATAACAAGCATGCGCCGGCGGGCCATATCCCCTACAGTATAAGCCGGTTCAATGTCGCACACATCAAGCGCATATCCGTAAAGTTCATGGAAACCGACAGTTACCTGCAGCAGCACCTTTAGCCCTGCTGCGAATGGCTGGCCGGTCTGCTCAAGAAAATACGGACGCAACAGGGTATAGACACGCGACCATACTGTTCCGCGCGCCTTTGCAACGAGTTCATCTGTAACATCGTCGCGCTGCACAAGCTCAATGTAACAGTGTCCGTTTGCCGCCTCGCGCACCTCGCTTAACTCGCCTGTTACCCAATAGCGCAATGGCATTCCCTCATTAACAGCGCCACGCACCATATTATTGAGGGCATACAGCGTAAGAGGTTCTTCAATATTGTCCATTGCCATGAATCCATTGGTTTATACCTCGCTGGCCGGCAATAAAAGCACCGCCAACTACAACATTTCCACAGTAGAACACCGCCGACTGCCCGGGAGTTATTGCCTGTACCGGTTCGCGCAGTGTTACAAGCCACCGCCCGTCATCAACACGTCGGGGAGCATCGCACGCAACCGCCCTGCTGCGGTAACGCAGTTTCACGGTCAGTTCTTGCGGGACATCTCCCACCCACGACGGCTCATCAATAAGCAGATGCCGTGCCTGCAACTGCTCTTCAGTGCCTAACATCACTGTATTTTTCTCTGCATTTATCTTAAGCACATAGGCAGGATAGCCAAGCGCTACCCCAAGGCCCTTGCGCTGCCCGACTGTGTAGAAAGGGAAGCCTGCATGCCTGCCCAACACCCGCCCTTGCGGGTCGACAAAAGAACCGCCGCCGAAACGCTCGCAAATGCCGGGAACATTCTCCTTAAGAAAATCGCGGTAGTCGCCGGGAATAAAGCAAACCTCCATGCTCTCCCCGCCCGAGGCCACGCACTCATATCCGCGCTCCTTGAGATACTCAACAACCTGCGGCTTTTCCATACCGCCAAGCGGAAATATTACCCTTGAAAGCTGCTGCTGAGTAAGCCTCCAAAGGAAATAGCTCTGGTCCTTTCTGCAATCCTCACCGGCAACAATATAATATCTGCGCTCAGCCGCCTCCCCGCTTTCAGTTTCCAGTTTCCCGTTTTCAGTTTTCAGTTTTCCGCTTTCAGTTTTAACATAGTGTCCGGTAGCAATGTGCTTGCATTCTAATCTATCGGCCCACTCTTCAAGCAGACGGAACTTTACAGCTGGATTGCAGTTTACACAAGGATTGGGTGTAAATCCTGACAAATAACTGTTTATAAACGGCATTATTACAAGCTCCTTGAAACGCTCTCTTACATCTGCCACATGATGCCGTATGCCCAAACGCTCCGCTAAAGCAGCTGCCGATTCAGCAGCCTTGAAACCGGCATCACTTGTAACGAACGTCAGACCCTCAACCCTATAGCCCTGCTCAAGCAGCATGCAGCACACTGCGGTGCTGTCAATTCCGCCGCTCATTCCAACAAGAACACTCTTTTCATCAAACATAATCCAGCCAAATACCGTTTTCTGTCAAAAAAAATCCTAACTTTGCAATATCATATACAACGCAAAAATAATTATTTTTGCGATACGACACTCCATTTTTGATATTTTTATGAGCAATAGAATAACTAAGAAAGTACCCACTGAACTTGGAACGGAAAAGGTGAGCAAGCTGCTTATGCAATATGCAATCCCGGCAATCATTGCACAGACAGCCGCATCGCTGTACAACATGATTGACAGCATATTCATAGGGCACATTCCAAACGTGGGCGCAGATGCCATTTCGGGACTTGCAACTACGTTCCCGTTCATGAACCTCTCCGCGGCATTCGGCGCAATGGTGGGAGTGGGCGGAGCTACGCAATTGTCGGTACGCCTGGGACAGAGAGACTACGATTCGGCGAAGCATATCCTGGGCAACTTGGTGACACTAAACATAATTGTAGGAGTGCTGTTTGCCGGAATTTCAATGCTTTTCCTCAATGACATTCTGTTCTTTTTTGGTGCAAGCGAAAAGACACTCCCCTTTGCGAGGGACTTTATGGAGATAATACTGCTGGGCAATGTGGTCACCCACCTCTATTTTGGCATAAACGCAGCCCTAAGGTCATCGGGACACCCCAAGCAGGCCATGCATGCAACAATAATAACTGTTGCAATGAACATTATGCTTGCCCCGCTATTCATTTACGTTTTCAACTGGGGCATCAGAGGAGCTGCGCTTGCAACCATTCTGGCCCAGTGCACTACTCTGGTGTGGCAGATTAGGCTTTTGAGCAACCCCAATGAGCTGCTGCATCTGCAGCGGGGCATTTACAAGCTGAAGGCAGATGTTGTCAAGGGAATATTGAGCATAGGAATGTCGCCCTTCTTCATAAATGCAGCAGCATGCATAGTTGTAATAATCATAAACAAGGGACTGCGCAGCTACGGTACTGACGGAGATATTTCCATTGGCGCTTATGGAATAGCAAACAGAATGCAGTTCATATTCGTAATGGTGGTGCTTGGCCTTACGCAGGGCATGCAGCCCATTGTAGGATACAACTACGGGGCAAAGCGCCACGACAGGGTTAAAAGCGCACTTATGCTTACGATATTCTGGGCGACAATTGTAACCACGCTCGGTTTTGCTGTATGCGAATTCATGCCTCTGACCGTAGCACGCGCCTTTACCACCGAACCCAAATTGCTGGAGCATTCGGCATGGGCAATGCAGGTGATGTCAACATTCATGCCGATAATCGGATTCCAGCTGGTTACAACAAACTTTTTCCAAAGCGTAGGATTAGTCAACAAATCGATATTCCTTTCACTTACCCGCCAGGTGCTGCTGCTCATTCCACTGCTTGTTATCCTGCCGCACTTCATTGGCGAGAAGGGCGTGTGGTACAGCATGCCCATTTCGGACTTCATAGCGGCAGTGCTAACGGTAATAATGCTGGCAGTACAGTTCCGCCAGTGGAAAAGGGAGGGGATTGGAGAAAACGTATAAGAAAATACTTCCCTGAAATCTAAACAGCTTCTTTTAAAGTCTCTAAAAACAAGCGCATTATGAATAACTTTGTAATTACAATAGGACGCCAGATAGGCAGCAACGGCAAGGAAATTGCCGAGAGAGTGGCCGAACGCCTTGGAATAAAGGTCTACGACAAGACACTGCTTGAGGCCGCAGCGCGGGAAAGCGGATTAGACTCTTCGGTTTTTGAAAATGCCGACGAACGCGAGGCGCAGAGTTTCATGGGCAACCTCTTCAGCATACACGGTTCGCTTAGCACCCTCATGTCGGGCGACAGCTGCATGGGACCCGACCAGCTGTTTGAGATACAAAGCGAGACCATTCTTGGCATAGGAGAAGAAGAGAGCTGCATCATTGTGGGCCGCTGTGCCGAGTATGTACTGCGCGAGCATCCGCGCATGGCAAGCATCTTTATTTCGGCCGACCACGAAGACAGAATAAAGAATATAATGCGCAGAGAAATGGTTGAGCGCGAGCGCGCCGAAGAAATCATTGAGAAGGGCGACAAGCGCCGCCGCAGCTATCACGACTACTATGCCACTACAAAATGGGGCGAAGCCCGCTGTTACGACCTATGCATAAACGCCTCCCGGATGGGAATAGAGAGAACGGTTGAACTTATATACAATTACGTCAAGGAGCGTTTCCTGCTATGAAAAGAATAGGCCTTCTCTCCGACACCCATAGCTGGTGGGACGACAAGTATCTGCTGCATTTTGCCGATTGCGACGAGATATGGCACGCCGGGGATATTGGAAGCGAGGCTATCATTAGCCAATTGGAGAAGCATCGCCCTGTACGCGCCGTTTGCGGGAACATTGACGGGCGCGAGCTTAGCCTTCGCTTCAGCGACGTGCTGAAATTCAAGGTAGAGGAGTGCAATGTAATAATGACACACATTGGAGGATACCCCGGCAGATACGATTCATCAATAAGGCGCGACATTTACAACGAACGCCCGCAGCTGTTCATTTCGGGACACTCTCACATTCTCAAGGTAATGTACGACAGCACTGCAGGCTGCCTGCACATAAATCCGGGTGCGGCAGGGCGGCAAGGCTGGCAACAGGCAAGGACGCTTGTTAAATTCACTATTGACGGCAAGGAGATAAAGGACCTTGAAGTAATAGAACTTGGGAAATAGACTATTTCTACAATTCACATTTTGACTGTGAAAGGATAAGGCGGATGAAACCGGCAGCAAAGGGAGAATAATTACCACAAATGCAGTTTCGCCTTTGCCTTGCGCTTGAAAGCGCGCTTTATGCGGCTGCGCATTCTGTGGTACATGAATATGAAGATTGAATACTCAATGTCAATCTTTTTTCTTGCACAATAATAGACGGCAAGCTTATACAATCCTTCAACAGAAACCCCAAACTGCTCAAATGAGCGCATTACAGCGCTTGTTGACGGCACTTTTCCAAAGCGCATTCGGTTGATGTCGGTAAGGGCAAAGCGGTAACCCTGATTATCCTTATCATAATAATAGAATATGTTTGCCGAATTGAAGTCAAGCGGCAGCACTCCCTTTGAATGCATGTCAAGGGTAAATTCCATGAAATCCTTTGTCAGCTGACGCCTGCCGCTGTCGGGAATATCCCCTTCGTACGCATTGCGCATAAGATTGTAGGGAACATATTCCGTAAACAGATAGCCTGTACTGAAAAGCCCTTTTTTATAGACTTCAATGTAAGCCACCGGAGCCGGTGTCTCTATCGCAATCTCAAGAAGCCTTAAGGCATTCTTATAGGCCCGCTCCGCCTTTGATTTTCTCAAGTATGTATAAGCGAATCTGTTGAACCAGTTAGGGCGCTTGAAGGTCTTTACCACATACTCCCCGCCTTGCATGCTTATCTTTTCCACCACATTCCGTTTGTGGCAGAATACCCTGCTTGCAACATAGTCGCCCTTAACGACTTTCATTATGTCGCTGCGCAGATGCTCATATTTCTTGTCTATATATATTTTCATAAATATTTTTGCCAGCGTGCGAAAACTTTGCAGTGTTAAAAAGTTTTCAATGCAAAAATAGGTTGAATAAATCTAGTTAAGAACAAAAATTAGTTAAAATTGTTCTTGCGCTGCAAAATGGTAAAACAGAGCGCCGCTTATGGATATATATGTGTTCAAAAAAGCAGTCCGGCATTGAACCGGACTGCTTTTTTGAAGAATTTATGTATATTTCTTACTTTTTCTTATTTGTCTGCCTCTTAATGCATGCATAAGCTATAGGAGCAGCAATGTAGAGCGAAGACAGAGTACCAAATACAACACCGAGAATCATTGCGAATGAGAAGCTGCGGATGCTGTCACCACCAAGGATGAAGATACAGAGCAGCACTACCAATGTACTTACAGAGGTGTTGATTGTACGCGCAAGTGTTGTGTTCAATGAACGGTTGAAGAGGTCGTACTTAGAGTGGTTAGGATACAGGCCTGAGAACTCACGGATACGGTCAAATACAACCACCTTGTCATTGATTGAGTAACCGATAGCGGTAAGGATAGCACCGATGAATGTCTGGTCAATCTCAAGCGACATCGGCAACAGGCCGTACAGCAATGAGTAGCAGCCCAGAATCATGAGAACGTCAACTGTCAACGCGACCATAGAGCCTACACTGTAAGCAACATTGCGGAAACGTACAAGAATATAAAGGAATATTGCAACCAGAGCAAGAGCCACAGATATAATGGCTGAGTCGCGTGTATCGGAAGCGATACTTGGACCTACCTTCTGAGAGCTGATGATAGAGCCGCCCTCCCTGTTTTCAATATCACGGAATGTGCTGAGGCTTACCTTTGTTGAGTCAATGAGCTGTCCCTCGGTAAACGCTGAGTAAAGGAACTCCTCTATCTGACGGTCGGCTGTCTTGGCAGTATCGTTTATCATGTAGTTTGTTGATATACGGATAGTGTTGCCGTCTGTTCCAAGAGCAATAGCCTGCACATTGTCGTTTGTAATCTTCTTCTTAAGCAACTCGCGTACCTGCTCGGGCTCAACCTCCTTCTCAAACTGAACTACAAAGTTACGTCCGCCAGTGAAGTCAATGCTCTGCTGCCAGCCGCGGATTGCAATTGAAGCAATCATTGCAACGCCCACAACAGCAAAGATAATGCCAGCCATCTTTGAAACCTTGAGGAAGTTGTACTTTGTATCGCGCATGAGGTGCTGAGAGAACTTGGTTGTGAAAGTAAGTCCAAGCCACTTGTCCTTGCCCATGAAGTGCTCGTAGATTACGCGTGTAACGAATACCGCTGTAAAGAATGAGCAGAGAAGACCGATAATCAATGTTGTAGCAAAGCCCTTGATTGGACCTGTACCGAAATTGAACAGAATTATACCTGTTATGATTGATGTGAAGTTAGAGTCAAAGATTGCCGAGAATGCATTCTTGTAACCGTCAGAGAGCGCCATGCGCACATTCTTTCCAGCACGGAGTTCCTCCTTTGTACGCTCATAGATAAGCACATTCGCATCGACAGCCATACCCAAAGTGAGCACAATACCTGCGATACCGGACATTGTCAGAGCCGCCTGGAATGAAGCGAGAATACCGAGTGTAAAGAAGAGGTTCAGGAGAAGTGCAACATTTGCAACCATACCCGGAATTATGCCGTACATTGCGCACATATATATCATAAGGAGAATGAACGCAAATACGAACGACATGAGACCCTGGTTGATTGACTGCTCGCCAAGTGTAGGACCTACAACGTAGCTGTCCACAATGTTCATTGGAGCAGAGAGCTTGCCCGAACGCAATACGTTAGCCAAGTCCTGTGTCTGCTCAATTGTAAAGTTGCCTGAAATTTCAGAACGTCCGCCTGTAATTGCAGTCTTAACATTAGGAGCGCTGTATACACGGTTGTCAAGCACAATGGCAATGCTCTTCTCGAGGTTCTCGCTTGTAAGCCTTGCCCACTCGCGCGCAGCCTCGGGGGTCATCTGCATTGTGACTGTCGGATTGCCTGTCTGGTCAAAATCAGCCTTTGCATCGTCAATTACAGCACCTTCCAAAGATGCAGAGCCATTAGCCTCGCTCTTGAGCGCATAGAGTTCATAGTAACCCTTCTGCGGATGGTCTTTCTCATCCTTGGCATTTACGCTCCAGGCAAAACGAAGGTCATCGCTAAAAGAGGCGTTCTTAACAGCATCATTGATGTAGCTGTTTACAATTGCCGTATCCTTGGGAAGAGCATAGCCTACGATTGCATTCAGCGATGTTGGCTTGAAAGCCGACTGGAACTTTGCATCAAATGCGCCGAGGACAGGAGTAATATCCTTTGCAATCTCCTGGAAAGAGTAAGTCTCCCAGAACTGGAGGTTTGCCGAACCCTGAAGAAGGTTCTCGACACGGTCCTTATCTGTTACACCGGGGAGCTCAATCAAAAGACGCGCACGCTCGCCCTCGATAATCTGAATCTGAGGCTGGACAACACCGAAGCGGTCAATACGCGAGCGCAACACCGTCTCAGAGTTCTTAAGAGCCTTGCTGATTTCTTCTCTGAGAGCCTTGGCTACATCCTCGTCTTTGCTGTCTGCTGCCAAGTCTGAGCTTATCAAGTCTGTTGCAAGAATTGAAGCCACGCTGCCGGCATCCTTTGCATTGTACTTTTGTATGAAAGACGCCACGAAGTCGCCGCTCTTTACAGTCTCGGCACGAGCCTCGTCAAAAGCCTCCTTAAACTTAGCATTCTCCTTGTCCCTGATAAATGCCAATACTACGTCAGGCTCTGAAATCTCCATGGTAATGCTCATACCGCCCTTAAGGTCAAGACCCAAGCCAATCTCCAATTCCTGGCACTCCTTCAATGTATATCCCAACCAAACCTTCTCGTTCTTCATGGAATCAAGGTAGTGCTGCTGGCCCATTTCAGAAGCCTTTGCCTTCTTATTGTGATGAGTGCTCACAAAAGAGAAAGACATGTAGAACAAGCACACCAGTGTCAGGAGTACCGCAAAAACTTTTACAAATCCTTTGTTCTGCATTTTTTAAAAATTTATTGTTATGATTTATTTACACATTTTAAAAATCGCGCAAATATAGCGCTTTTTTCTTAATAATTTAGGCATTTGGCCATTTTTCTTTAATTATTAAGGTCAAAAAGGGAACAAAAGGGAATGGGAAAAGAGATTTAAGTGGAATTCCGCCGCTTGCAGAAGAAGGAACCGGAATCAAGAGCGCTTGTACAAAAGCACCCTATTGCCGCAGCACAAACTCTCTTCGGCAACTGCCCCGCCAGCAATCAGCGGAGCTTTTACACCTCCACCGGCAGCAATGCGGTCATTGACCTCAACGCGCGCCGCATCCCAAAGGCCGGAATCAATAAAAGACTGCAAAAGAAAAGCGCCACCCTCAACAAGCAGGCTGTTCACTTTTAACGAATAAAGATGCGAAAGAATCTGAGGCAGAATACCGGATGAGAAATCAAGCGCAATTTGTTCAACATTTTTACCAAATTTATCTTTGCATACCGTCTCCGTGTACACTATGGTATGCTGCTGGCCGTTAAATAGCTTAAGACCCGGGAGGAGAACACCTTTCCGGTCAATGACCAGCCTAATGGGGGAACGTCCCGCCCAGTAGCGAATATCGAGAGAGGGGTTATCGAGCATAGCCGTGCGAGTGCCCACAAGAATTGCATCATACTCAGCCCGCAGTTTATGTACCGAGACGCGTGACAATGGGGTTGAGACCTGCAATGGAGGTTCATCGCTGCCGCGCACTCTATCAATATATCCATCGCCGCTCTGCGCCCACTTGAGCATCACATAAGGGCGATGCTGCTGATGAAAGGAGAAAAAAGCGCCATTTAACCGACGACTTTCGGCATCAAGCACTCCTGTTATAACCTCAATTCCCGCGGCCTTCATACGCGCTATTCCTCCACCGTTTACCTGCACATTTGCATCAGTTGCCGCAATAACAACCCGCGGAATTCCGCACGAAATAATGAGGTCGCAGCATGGCGGAGTTTTTCCATAATGCGAGCAGGGCTCAAGGGTAACATACATTGTGGAACGGCAAAGCAGATGCCGGTCGCACTCCTTCACTGAGCGCACGGCATTCACCTCGGCATGCGGTTCTCCGGCACGAATGTGATAGCCTTCGCCTATGATACGGCCGTCGCAAACGATAACAGCCCCAACCATTGGATTAGGCGAGGTGCTGCCTGCAGCGCAACGTGCAAGCTGCAGGCAGCGTCTCATGTAATAGGCATCACTTAATGCGGAAGCGTACATAACTGTAAATTATTTTTACTTCTCAACAACATCCATTTCCTCAATCAGATGAGGAGCATTTCCAATGCGCTCAATCACAAAGAGGACATAGCGTATATCCACTGAAATATTTCGGCAAATTGAGGGATCAAACTCAATGTCGCTCATTGTAGAACGCCATGTACGGTCAAAATTCAATCCCACAAGCTCGCCTTTGCCGTTGAGTACCGGAGAGCCTGAATTTCCGCCCGTTGTGTGGTTTGAGGCGAGGAAGCATACAGGCACGCTCTTGCGCCCGTTCACAGTAACCTCCCAGCGGCCATAATCCTTTCGCGCATAGACATCGCGCAGCTGCTGAGGGATATTGTAGTCATATATATCGGGGTTGTCCTTTGCTATAATTCCGTCAATGGTGGTAAGGTGAGTGTGGTACTCGCCATCGGCATTCTCATAGCCGCCAACCGTGCCATAGGCCACTCTGAGAGTAAAATTGGCATCGGGATAGAATGCGCGCTCCGTGTCCCATTCGCGCAAGGCCTGCATATATGTACGATACCACCTTTCAATGGAAGGCACATTGCTCAAGTTGCGATAAGCATAATTGCGGTTCTTGCGGAGCGCTCCGCTGAACCAGCCCGCAAACTGCACCATCGGGTCGGCAAGATACTTTTCGCGGGTAAGAGGATACTCTGCCAGCAGGCGGGTGTCGGCAAACAGATGGTCAACGAACGCCTCAGGTGTACCATATTTCCCTACTGCAGCCAACAGTTCGGCAGGAACCTCCTCCTTTGGCATGCGGTTCATGTACTCGGCAAGCATGCGGCGCGAAATTGCATGGTCAATGCCGGCATTATAGTCATTGAGATATGTTCTGCGCGCTTCGGCCTGCTTGTCGGCCGTCAGTTTATGCCCTGCCGCATCGTATATATAAAACCAGTATGCATAGTTAAAGAACTCCATGCCGAGAATCGACTCATTGAACAGCTCGCGTGCATAATAGTGCGGGATAACCTCCTCGTATGCGGCATGAATGGAATCAAGCAGCGCGGCATATTGGGGTTTGCCGGCAGCCCACACGGCGAACTCCTTTTCATACGCCCTCTTCTTTTCGGCCGTGCCCAAACGCTCAAGGCCAAGGCTTTCACCCTGCCACTTTTTCCATGCATTGGCAATGTTGGCATGCTTTGCAGCGTATGCAATGCGGGTTGCAGCATCCTTTGACTGCGCCTCGCTTATAATGTCAAGACGTATTGTGCGCAAGGCAATCTTCATGGGGTTAGAGATATTTGCAACATACTCCACAGCGTCAGCAGTCACATACTCCTGAGTGTTGCCCGGGAAACCGTAAATCATTGTAAAGTCGCCCTCGTTAACGCCCTTTGCCGATATTTTGAAGTGGCGTGCAGGACGGTAAGGAACATTCCCCTCGGAGTAGTCGGCCGGTTCGTTGTCGGCATTAGCGTAGACACGGAACATTGAGAAGTCACCTGTGTGACGCGGCCACATCCAATTGTCCGTATCGCCTCCAAACTTGCCTATTGATGAAGGCGGAGCGCCCACAAGGCGCACGTCGCGATAGGTACGGTAGACATAGAGCACCTTCTGGTTACCATAATAAATAGGTTCAATTTCGGCATGGCAGCCTTCGCCCTTTGCAGCCTCCTGAATTATCGCCTCCTCTGTTTCGCCGGCAGCCAGGCGGGCTGTAACATCCTCCATTCTAACAAGAAGACTTACCGTAAGGCCGGGCACATGAAGCTCCTCGTCGCGCGACATTGCCCAATAGCCGTCGGTAAGATAGTCGTGCTCCACCGACGAGAGTTTCTGTATTGAACTGTAGCCGCAGTGATGATTGGTCAGCAGCAAGCCTTCGGACGAAATAAATTCTCCGGTGCAGCCGCCACCGAATTGCACTACAGCATCCTTGAGCGAAGCCTTTGTGTCGGAATATATATCATCGGCCTTTAGTTTAAAGCCCATCTTGCGCATCTCCTTGATGCGCTCTTTAATAAAATTAGGCAGCCACATGCCCTCGTCGGCAGCAGCAGTTGCAAATGTAATGCACGCCAGCGCGCAGAAAAACAATCTTTTTATCATAGAAGTCTGTTTTTGATTTCAATATTTTCGCGAATATACATATTTTAAGCGAAATGCAACCATAAATAAGCAGACAATCACCAGCTGTGGACTGACAATTGTCTGCAATTTTGACAATTAGAGGCTTGCTTACTTTACAATCTTTCCTTTTAATACTATATGTTCAATGACCGGTGTCTGATGCGCGTAAGGCATAAAGGCCAACGACGGCAGCGGCCTTGTTATGTAAAAATTCGCCATTTTACCGCGAGTTATTGAACCAAAGTCCCTGCTCTCGCCCATTGCGCACGCACTGTTGAGCGTGGCAGCATTAAGCGCCTCGGCAGGGGTCATCTTCATCTTTATACACGCCAGCGAAGCGACAAATCTCATATTGCCCGATGGCGCCGTACCGGGATTGTAGTCCGATGCAAGCGCAACAGCCAGCCCTGCGTCTATCATTTTGCGCGCAGGCGGGTAAGTTATTCCAAGGAAGAACGCACAGCCGGGAAGCATTGTGGGCATAGTGGCGCTGCCGCTCAATGCCTCTATCTGCTCATCGCCCATGGACTCAAGATGGTCAACAGAGAGCGCATTATGCGCAACGCCCACCTCAACGCCGCCCGAAACGGCAAGTTCGTTGGCATGAATCTTTGCACGCAAGCCATACTCAGCTCCCTTTGCTATGATTCTTGCAGTTTCCCCGGGAGTGAAGAAGCCGCGGTCGCAGAACACATCCACATAATCGGCAAGCCCCTCTTTTGCCACTGCGGGAATCATATCATTGCAAACATGCTCCACATATTCGCCCTGCCTTCCCCTGTAGGCACGTCCCACAGCATGCGCGCCAAGGAATGTTGCACGCACATCAAGCGGCGCAGTATCCTTTATGCGGCGAATAACGCGCAGTATCTTAAGTTCATCCTCAAGTGTGAGACCGTAGCCCGACTTAATCTCCACAAGGCCAGTGCCCATTGCAACAACTTCGTCAATGCGCTCCATTGCCTGACGGTAAAGTTCCTCCTCCGAAGTGTCGTGCAGGCGGTCGGCAGAGTTCAATATTCCGCCGCCGCGCTTGGCTATCTCTTCGTACGAAAGACCGTTGATTTTGTCAAGAAATTCCTGCTCCCGGCTGCCGGCATACACTATATGCGTGTGCGAATCGCAAAAAGAGGGGAAAAGCCAGCCGCCTTGCGCGTCAATAGCCTCGCACTGCTCCTCTGCTGGCAAAGTATCCATTGTGCCGTAGTCCTTTATACGCACGCCGTCTGTTAGAAGCCATGCATTTTCAAGCATGGCAACATCGTCCATGGCCTTTCCGCTTACGCGCGTGCGGCCGCTTTCGTCAATGCCGGCAATAGTGCCAATGTTCTTAACGAGCAAGTTCATATTCGTTCAGGAATTTTACCGATGACGCAATATGCGGGAACATCACAGTGTCATTGCCTGCAAACGGAACAACCTTGCGGTAGGCCTCAAACATAGCCTCTATCGCTGCCGATGAGCGCAGGGGACGGCGGAATTCAAGCGCCTGGGCCGCATTCATAAGCTCTATGGCCAGAACACGCTCGCTGTTCTGCACAACCTTCCACAGCTTGGTTGCAGCGTTTGAGCCCATGCTCACATGATCCTCCTGCCCTTGTGATGAGGGAATAGAATCGCAGGAAGCGGGCCAGCAGAGCCCCTTTGACTGGCTGACAATTGACGCTGCAGTGTACTGCGGAATCATAAATCCGCTATTAAGGCCCGGATTAGCCACAAGGAAGTGCGGCAGATTGCGCGCGCCGGAGATAATCTTGTAGATACGGCGTTCCGATATATTTCCAAGTTCCGCAACTGCTATTGCAAGGAAATCCATTGCAAGAGCAATGGGCTGTCCGTGGAAATTGCCGGCAGAAATCACCTCGTCTGTGTCAGGGAACACTGTTGGGTTGTCGGTTGCCGAATTTATTTCTGTTTCAAGCACGCCGGCAACATAGTCGATGGTATCCTTTGACGCGCCATGCACCTGCGGGATGCAGCGGAACGAATAGGGGTCCTGAACATGCTTCTTGGGCTGGGCAACAATTTCACTGCCTTCAAGAATTTTGCGTATATTCCTTGCAGTCTCTATCTGTCCGTTATGCGGGCGTATTGCATGCACATTATGCTCAAAAGGCTCTATTCTGCCGTCAAAGGCATCCAGCGACATTGCGCCTATGTAATCGGCCCAACGGCTCAGGCGCTTAGCGTTAATGAGCGAATAAACGCCGTATGCCGACATAAACTGAGTGCCGTTAAGCAGCGCAAGGCCCTCTTTTGAGCAGAGCGTAATAGGTTCCCAGCCCATTTTCTGCAAAAGTTCCTCACCGGTTATTATGCAGCCTCCAACCTCCACTTCGCCTAGCCCTATCAACGGCAGGCACATGTGCGCAAGCGGTGACAAGTCGCCACTAGCGCCAAGAGAGCCCTGCTCATACACAACAGGAACTATGCCGTTGTTGAACATATCCACAAGGCGCTGTACTGTAACAAGCTGTACGCCAGAATGGCCATAGGAGAGCGACTGCACCTTGAGCAGCAGCATGAGGCGCGCAATTTCTTTTGGCACGCGCGCACCTGTTCCGCAGGCGTGCGACATCATGAGGTTTTTCTGCAGCTGCGAGAGGTTCTCCCTGTCAACCGAGATATTGCACAATGAGCCAAAGCCGGTTGTCACACCGTAAATGGGGCGTCCAGCGTTCTCCATTTTCTTGTCAAGATACTCGCGGCAATGATTTATGCGCTTTACAGCATCATCGCTAAGAGCAATGCTGCAGCCGCTTTCAAGAATCTCTTCCACGCGGTCGATTGTAAGACGTTCCGCACTAATATAATGTATCATATCTGTGATTATTTCTCGTTGAATACCTTTTCAATAAGTTCCCTGTCGGCAATATTAGGCATTGTCACCTTAAGCAGAGGAGTACGCTCCATCTGGCGCTTTATGGCAAACATCGCGCCTTTGTTGCGTGCCCAGCTGCGGCGTGCTATGCCGTTGTTCACATCCCACAGCAGCATCTCCTCAATATGACGCGCCGAATCCTCGCTGCCGTCAATAACCATGCCGAATCCGCCATTCATGACCTCGCCCCAGCCTACTCCGCCGCCATTATGGATAGACACCCATGTTGCCCCGCGGAAGGAGTCGCCTATGACATTCTGCACAGCCATATCGGCACAGAACTGCGAACCGTCATAAATGTTCGAGGTCTCACGGTAGGGCGAATCAGTTCCCGAAACATCGTGATGGTCGCGTCCAAGCACCACCGGTGCAGAAATTTCGCCTTTTGCAATCGCCTCGTTGAAAGCCAGTGCAATGCGTGTGCGGCCCTCGGAATCGGCATATAGGATACGCGCCTGAGAACCCACCACAAGGCGGTTTTGCTTAGCCTCGCGAATCCAGTGCAGATTATCCTCCAACTGCCCGCGAATCTCCCCTGGCGCATCGGCAAGCATACTCTCAAGCACCTCGGCTGCAAGGCGGTCGGTAACCTCAAGGTCCTTTTCATTGCCCGAGGTACATACCCAGCGGAAAGGACCGAAACCATAGTCAAAGAACATCGGGCCCATAATATCCTGCACATACGACGGATAGCGGAACTTGCCGTCAGCGGCAAGAATATCAGCACCGGCACGCGACGACTCAAGCAGGAAGGCGTTTCCGTAGTCAAAGAAATACATTCCGCGCGCAGTCAGGCGGTTGATTGCAGCAACATGGCGGCGGAGCGATGCCTGCACGCACTCGCGGAAGCGCTCCGGTTCGTCGGCCATCATGCGGTTTGACTCCTCATAAGAGTATCCCACAGGATAATAGCCTCCTGCCCAAGGGTTGTGGAGCGAGGTCTGGTCACTGCCAAGGTCTACATTCATGCCCTCATCGGCAAGGCGTTCCCAAAGGTCAACCACATTGCCCACATACGCAAATGAGACAACCTCCTTATTTTCCACAGCCTCTTTAATACGCGGTATGAGTTCATCAAGCGAAGAGTGGAGTTCGTCCACCCACCCCTGCCTGTACCGCTTTTCGGCAGCAGCAGGGTTTATCTCGGCCGTTACGCTTACCACGCCCGATATATTTCCGGCCTTGGGCTGTGCGCCCGACATTCCTCCCAATCCGGCTGTAACGAACAGCATGCCTCTAAGGTCGTTCTGTCCGGGCTTCATGCGCTTGCGCGCCGCATTCATCACGGTTATTGTAGTGCCGTGCACAATTCCCTGAGGACCAATGTACATATATGAGCCTGCCGTCATCTGGCCATACTGCGATACGCCCATTGCATTGAAGCGCTCCCAATCGTCCTGTGACGAGTGGTTAGGGATTACCATGCCATTGGTAACAATTACGCGCGGAGCATCCTTGTGCGATGGGAAAAGCCCCAGAGGATGTCCCGAATACATCACAAGCGTCTGCTCGTCGGTCATCTCGGCAAGATATTTCATTGCGAGGCGGTATTGTGCCCAATTCTGGAACACAGCGCCATTGCCGCCGTATGTGATAAGTTCGTGCGGATGCTGGGCAACAGCCTTGTCAAGGTTGTTCTGTATCATTAGCATAATTGCCGCAGCCTGGCGCGAACGCGCCGGATACTCGTCTATGGGGCGCGCGTGCATTTCGTAATCGGGACGCAGGCGGTACATATATATGCGGCCGTATCTCTTCAGTTCATCAAGAAATTCGGGAGCAAGTTCCGCATGGTACTTTTCAGGGAAATAGCGCAATGCGTTAGCCAAAGCGAGTTTTTTCTCTTCATCGGTAAGAATATCCTTGCGCTTGGGGGCATGGTTCGCCGATGCGTCGTACTCTTTTTTTGCAGGCAGCACATCAGGTATTCCTGCAAGTATCTCCTTTTGAAAGTCAGTCATAGTATTAAAGTTAAAGGTGAAAGGTGAAAGGTGAAAGCTGAAAACTGAAAGCTGAAATCTGAAAGGTGAAATCTGAAAGGTGAAAGCTGAAAGGTGAAAGCTGAAAGGTGAAAACTGAAATCTGAAATCTGAAATCTGCGACCGCGTTTTCCGTTTTCAGTTCTCAGTTCTCCGTTTTCAGTTCTCCGTTCTCAGTTTTCAGTTTATCTTAAGCGCCACAATTCCAAGAATAGCCATTTCGGCCCGCTGTGCAAGAGCCTGTATCTCCTCAGCCTCTTTTACAAGCCTGTCGGCAACCTCGCGGTTCTTGAGCCCGGCAGCGTTAATTTTCACATTCAGGCACGCCCCCATCACAGCAGAGCGTGCTGCAAGCGCTCCCACTCCGGCATCGGAAACGGAATTTGGATTGCCCTCCGCAGCCATTGCGCGCACAATATCAAAAACCTTATATGCGGCCTTCATTGTGCGCAGGGGCACTTCTGTTGCATAGAGCGTCGCCTCCTGCATTGCCGCCTCACGCGCCTCTTTCTCTTCGGGAGTTGTCTTGGGCATGCTGAACACGTCCATAATCTTGTTGAAAGCCGCGGTGTCCTCGTCAACGAGCGCAAGCAGTTCGTTCATCACATTCATGCCCTTCTCTGCCCAGTCGGAGAAAAACTCCCAGCGGTCGTCCCAGCCGGCTTTGTGTGCCGAGAGGTTTGCCACCATTGTACCAAGAGCTGCCGCCAGCGCTCCCATATATGCCGATATTGAGCCGCCGCCCGGAGCAGGGGATTCGCTTGCAGTCTCCTCAGCAAAGCCGGTACAGGTCATGTCAACAAGTTTCTTTATCCCTTTCTGATCGTCAGCCTCAAGCATATACTCTATTACCTTCTCTTCGGGTTTAAACTCCTTGAGGGTAGACAGTCCCATGCTCTCTATTGCGATGCGCACCAGTTCCTTTTCGGGAACACCTGTTGAGCGGTTCTGCTTGCGCAGAAAATAACGGCCGGCATCAACAAGCACCTTTTTTGGAACAAGGCCCACGATTTCAGTGCCGGTAACGCGCACACCGCGAGCATCGGCAGCGCGGCAAACCTCGTCAAAGGCAACGTGCAATGGAGTTACTGAAAGATTGGTGAGATTCATTGATACCTGGGCAATGCCGTACTCGTCAATGAACCAGCCAATAGCCTTGCATGCCTTGAGCGTTCCGGGTTTCATCACAGGATTGCCATCGGCATCCTTAACAATCCTGCCCACAATGGGATTGCCCTCGCGCACAGGACGGCCCTTTTCACGCACATCAAACGCAATGGCATTTGCGCGGCGCGTTGAAGTTGTGTTGAGGTTATAGTTCACGGCCACAAGAAAATCGCGTGCGCCTACAGCCGTTGCGCCGGTGCGGGCAATGCCCTCGTCAAATGGGCGTGCGCCAAAATCGGGCTGTTCCTCTGCGCTTGCCATCCTTTCGGGCAGCGCTTCATATTCGCCCTTGCGGCACACTGCAAGGTTACGCCTTTCAGGAGTGAATGCGGCTGCCTCGTAGCAATATACAGGCACGTTAAGTTCATCGGCAACACGCTTGGCAAGAGTGCGCGCAAGTTCGGCGCACTCCTCCATTGTGATTCCTGAAACAGGAATCAGCGGGCAGACATCGCACGCTCCCATACGCGGATGCGCTCCCTTATGCTGCCGCATGTCAATAAGTTCTGTTGCACGCTTTATTGAGGCAACAGCAGCATTCATCACCGCTTCAGGCCCGCCCACAAATGTTACCACAGTGCGGTTAGTAGCCTCGCCCGGGTCTACGTCTAAAAGCTTTACACCCTTAACGCCCTCAATGGCATCGGTTATCTGCTTTATGACCTCCATGTTGCGGCCCTCAGAAAAATTGGGCACGCACTCAATTATTCTCTTCTGCATAATATAGTTATTGATGTAATTATCCTTCTTACCACAAATGTAACTATATTTTTTGTAAAAAAGGAATATTATAATCTTTTTATACAAAAAGCGGGTGCGCAATTGCGCACCCGCTCAAGTTATAGATTGAAATTCTGATTACTTAACCAAAACCTTTTTGCCGTTTACAATGTAGATGCCACCGCTGGTTACCTTTTCAATCTTGCGGCCATTGAGGTCGTAGATTGCAGCATTGCCGGCCTCTGCGTTGATGCCTTCAATGCCTGTATCGCCTGTAACGGTGATTGTACATGAGTAAGCACATGTGTAGCCATCTCCCTGACGTGTTACAAGACCCTCAGCGAATGAGAATGTGTACTCGCCAGCTGCTGTGATTGCCTCTGACAATGTCAAGGTAACAACATTGCCCTCAACTGCAGCATCCCAAGCGTAGAACTCTGCAACAACATTGCCCTGAGCGTCGGCAATCGTAAACTTGCCACTTGCTGTTGCAGGAACATCAACCTTGTCACTGAACTCAATTATGATTGTCTCAAGTGCCTCAACAGCGTCAGCCGGAGTTACAGAAACAACTGTCAACGGTTCAACAACAACATCTTCCTTCACAACTGTGAACTCAAATGTGCCGCCCTCGTATGCAACACCGTCAGAAACGCGTGTTACAACGCCAGCCGGTATTGTAAGAGGATACTTGCCGGCTTCCTTAATCTCGGCGTCTGCAACAAGTGTCAGGACATTGCCATTAGCAGTAGCTGTTGTGCCGATAAGTACGCCCCAGCCATAGTCTATGCTGATACGCTCTGTACCAACCAGTTCCTTAACCGCAATCTCTGAGTCGAACTCAATTGTGATTTCGCGGAGTGAGGTAACCTCCTCTGCAGGAGTAACTGCTACAACCTTCAATGGTGTCACTGCCTCTTTAACGGTAAATACATATTCGCCGTTCATGGTTACCGCCTCGCCGTTGCTCTTTCTTGTGATAAGGCCAGAAGGAATAACAAGCTTGTAATCGCCGGGGGTTGTTATGGCGCTAAACGGAGTAATTGTAAGAACTTTGCCATTTACCTCAAATGAGCAGCCATTGCTTTTTGTTCCAAGGTAGATCTGTGACATGGCCATGATTTCAAATGTGCCCTCAATCTCCTCGCTGAACTCAATGGTAATAACATCAAGTGCCGCAACTGGTTCGGACGGGGTTACTGACACAACCTCAAATGACGCCTCGGC
>JAFXAR010000074.1 GCA_017516885.1 Bacteroidaceae bacterium | reverse complement strand
CTGAAAACTGAAAGGTGAAAAGTGAAAGGTGAAAAGTGAAAGGCGAAAACTGAAATCTGAAGGATGAAAGGTTAAAACTAGGTTCTGGGATTTGGGAATTTCCTTTTACTTTTCGTTGTTAATATTGTTTTTAACAGTTTTTATGCTTGATGTTATTATTGCTATTATTTCCTTAAGTTCTTCATTTAGAGAACTGAACTGCTCTTGTTCAATTATATTGCTTTCATAAAGAATTTCAAGCCAATATTGCGTTTCGTCAGCCTCTTTGAGTGCTATGGCCAGTTTGTTTACGAAATCAGCCTTGCTTTGTGCATTCTTTCGTTCACGAGCGTTGGCCCCAATACTTGTTCCAGAGCGAAGAATTTGCTTACTAAGTACAGATTCGTGTTTTTTATCTTGTAAAAAATGTACAAGTTGTACAATTCTCACAGCAAAAGCTTTGCTTTTAATATCAATAATATTTCCACAATATCTAAACTATATAGAAAATACACTTCTCCCGTTTTCCGCTTTCCGTTCTCCGCTTTCCGTTCTTCGCTTTCCGTTTTCCGTTCTCCGCTTTCCGTTTTCCGTTTTCCGTTCTCACTTTTTCTGGTGGTAATGGTACCCATATCCGTACCCATATCCGTAGCTGTAGGAATATCCGTACTTGTAACGGTAGCCCGTGCCGCCGCTGTATGTGCCGTTGAGTATCATCGAGAGGTTTTTGAGGCGTTTGTTGTCGTATATGTCCTCAAGCTCGTCAAGCATTTCGCGGTTAAGAAGGTTAGCGCGCACTACGAATATCGAGCGGTCGGCGTGCTCCTCAATGATTTGCGTGTCGGCAACGATGTCAATAGGCGGGCAGTCAATAAGCACATAGTCATACTCCTTGCGCATTGCTGCAAGCAGTTCGCTGAACCGCTTGCTGTGCAGAAGCTCGGTTGGGTTCGGCGGGGTGCTACCTATCGGAATCACTTTAAGGTTTGGGCATTCTGCCACGTCAACGATGATTTCACTTATATTGGCAACCCCTCCCGAAAGATAGTCGCATAGGCCTGTCTCGGGCGAGCTGACATAGCCCGATGTTGAACCGTGGCGCATGTCACCGTCAATGACGAGCACTTTTGACCCCTTCAGGGCAAGGCTGGCGGCAATGTTCATGGTGAGGAATGTCTTACCGCTGCCGGGGTTGAAGGACGTGAATATTATAACGTGTGAATTGTTCTCCTTGTCGTTCATGAACTCAAGGTTTGTGCGCAGCACTCTGAAGGCCTCGTTGATGATGTTGCGGCTGCCCTCCTTCACAATAATCTCCTTTGTGCTCTCTTTGCGTTTGAGCCTTTTTCTGTTGGGCTCGTAGAATGGGATTTCTCCAAGGAATGGCACTCGTACGCCTTCAAGGTCCTTACGGCCTCTTACTTTCTGGTTAGTGATTTCCCTTACAAAGATAATTATCAGCGGCAGCAGCAGGCCTATTGCCAATGCCAATGATATGGCCTGCCTTTGCATGGGCGCTACCGGGGTGTTGCCTCCTGAGGGCTTCACAAGAACAGTGTTGTTCTCTGTTTCAAAGGCTTTGGAGAGCTCGGCTTCCTCGAGTTTCTGCAGCAGAAAGCGGTAGAGCTCGCTCTTGATTTTACGGTTGCGCAGCAGTCCCTGTATATCCTTTACCTGGGTTGTGCTCTTTTCGAATGAAACCTTGCTTGTTTCAGCCTTTTTGCTGGCTTGTTTTATTTCGCGTTCCAGGAATGCTAAATGGCTTGATGTTGTGCTGTTCAGTGAGAGGTAGAGGTCGTTGAGCCTTAGATTGCATTCCTGCACTGCCGGATGCTTTTCGCTGCTGTTTGCAAGAAGTCTGTTGCGCTTTAGCACCTCTTCGTTGTATTTGGAGATTTCGGCCTGCAGGCTTGCCACTTCAATGCCAAGCGTTGTGGGAAGTATCTCTTTGTGCCCGCTGTTTCCTGTCAGCATTTTGTGGAATGCTCTGGCAACTTCCAGCTGGTTGTTCAGCTTAATGAGCTTCTCGTTTATCTTTTCCTTTTCGGCGCTCACCGAGAGGTCCTTGATGTTTTTTGAGACAATTCGGTTCTCGCTTTCAAACCGGGCAATCTCAAGGTCAAGGGCGTTCAGTTCAATGTTGAGCGAGTCAACGCGCTGCTGGATAAACTCGCCAATCTTTACGGTGTTGCTGTTGTTTCTTGCAAGCCACTGTTCGTTATATACATCAATGATTGTGTTGAGGATGTCTGTAGCCCTGATGGTTGAAACATCCTTCATCGTAAGCCTTATTATGGAGGTGTTTTCGTTTGTGAACCCTGAAGATAGCTTTGAGCAGAATTCGTTGATGACAACATTCATGGGCTTTTTCTCAATGAAAATCTTCCCGCTTGAGTAATGTGCGAAGTCTTTGGTTGGGGTAAGAAGAATGCGCCCTGCCGGTGTTTGCACAGTGTCGCCCACTTTGGCGGTTACCGCTCCGCCAAGTTCCTTGCCGTTAAGTGTGAAGCTATTCAGTTCAATAATGCTGTCGCCCTTTATGTTTGCTGTGAATTTGGCGGCATCGCTCTTGCGGAGGTCCAATGTGGCAGTGTGGAATGGTCTTCCTTTGTAGAATACAATGTTGAAGAATTTCCCCTCAGTGCTGTATTCAATATCCAAATCAAGGCGTTCAATGACCTCCTTCATTATTCCCGGTGAACGGAAGGCTTTGACCTCAGTGTCGGCATCGGCTGAGTTTGAGGTTATCTTGAATGCGTCGTTTCCTCTTGAATCGCCGTTGTCCTTTATTCTGATTTCGGCAGAGCGCACATATACCGGTGGGGTAGAGAGTATGTACAGCACTGCCACGCCCATTGAAACTGCCAGCGAAATTACGAACCAGTACCATTTTGAGAAGCAGTGGAACAATAGGTCTCTAATTGGGAGAATGGTTTCGTTGTGTTTTATTTTTTTGTTGGCCATTGTTATGAATTTGTTTTGGCTTGTGCTATGAGAGTTATCTGGTAAGGAATGTTACAACTGTCATTATGAATGATGTGAGTGACATCCAGAATGAGGTTGAGCGCATTGTGTTGTCGTTGATGGTTGACTGTCCGGCCTTCTTTGTGTTTGGCTCAACATACACAATGTCGTTCTGCTGGAGGTAGTAAACCGGAGAACTCATCAGCTGCGATGCTTCGTTTATGTTCACGGTGTACGCTTTTTGCTTTCCGTCTTCCTCGCGCAAAACCATGATGTTATCGCGTTTTCCTGTAATTGTAAGGTCGCCGGCCTGGCTCAGCGCGTCAATTATGGTAAATCTGTCTTTGTCGATGTTCACTTTGCCCGGTTTGTTGACTTCGCCTAACACTGAAATCTGCAAGTCAAAATAATCAACCAGAACAACGGGGTCGAGAATGTAGCCGTTGTTGATTATCTCCTGCTTCAGGTGTTTGGCAAGCTCGTCTCTTGTCCTGTCTTTAGCCAAAACGGGACCGAGCGTGGGAACATCAATGTATCCGTCGTTGTCAATGGTGTAGGCGAGCCTTGTTTCTGTTCCCGAAGATGTGTTCTGGTTGCGGTGGAAGTTGAAAGGTGCAACAAGTTCCTCGTCCTTGCTGTTTACATGGATGCTGATTTTGTCACCCGGTTTCAGCTTGATTTCTGCCGGTATCGCTACTTCAATAGTGCCGCCGTTTCTCATGTCCTGAAAATAGGCGACCTTCTTAGTCGTGGAGCATGATGCAATGAGCATCGCTGCAAAAAGTGTTAGCAAAATCTTTTTCATATCGTTTGTTTCGTTTTATTTCCTAATCGGCATGTGTGCTGGCTGGTTTCTGCACATGATGCGTTCGCGCGTGCGTAATTATAATGTGAAAATGTAAATATAAATTACTGCAAAAATATTTTTTTCTTGGAATGTCTGCCGAGGTCAGTCAATTACCTCAATGAGGTCGGGAGATACTTCTGTTAAAGCAACTGCAGCCACTCCCTCAATCTGTATTATTACACTGCGCCGGCGTTTTCCCTTTAATTTCACAAAAAGGCCTTCTGTGCCGTCAAGCACTCCGCCATGGATGCGTATTCTTGTGCCCTTTTCAAGGTCAATCTCGTCAAGGTTCAAATAGAGCAGTTTCTCGCTTAACGCTTGTGTTACAGCTATAAACTGCTGCATCTCCTTGTCTGGTACAATTATTGGCACATTCTTTCCGTTGTGCGGTTTAGTGCGGTACTGAAGGAATTCGCACCTGGTCTTGGCCTCTTGGATTATAGTTTTTGATGTGTGTACGAATATCAGATTGTGTATTGCCGGCACTAACTGCCTTGTTTTTGTTCCACCTCGTTTCTCTACGATTGCGCGGGTCATTGGGACAAAGCACTCAATCCCTCTTCCCTCCAAAAACGCCTTTGCCTTGAGTTCTCTGCGGTAGGGGGCGCTCATGGCGAACCATGCAGCGCAGGAATCCCTTTCGCTGTTCTCGGCGTTCTGTTTGGGAGTATCTGTTGAACAGTTGTTGGGTGATGTTTTTTGTGGCAAGGGCATACCTCTGGCTCCTTAAGGCTCTTGCAAATTGTTGAACCTTAAGTGTTTACATGTTTTAAAATGAGTTGCGGGGATGGCTTGAACCGGTTGCGGATGCACAGTTCGTGCAGCCTTTCTTCGCTTATTATGCAGAAAAAGCGGCAAATTGGCACGGTAAACAAGATTCGTTTTGTTGTTTTCCGGCGGAAGCCGTCTGTCTCGGCATGTAGCAAAGATATTAAAAAATGTTGCAATATACAAATGATTTCCAGCCGCTTTGGGGGCGATGTAAATTTGTTTTATCAAATCGGCCCTGTTGCGGCGGTCAGGCGCGCGAGGTAGTCGAAATGTTCTCCGTCAATGCATTTTTCGCATTTGAAGCCGTGCTCTTCGGCATACATTGCCAATGTGTCAAAGTCAATGTACAGCCAGTCGAATTTTTCTCCGGTGATATTCTTGTAGCGCATGCGGTAGTCCACTTCGCCATAGTATCCGGCGGCGAGGTCAATCTGCATTGAACCGTCGTCATCCATGAACACATACTTTATGTCCGATGAGTCAAGCAGAATCTGCCCGCCCGGGGCGAGCAGCCTTTTTGCGCTCTTAAAGAAGTTTCCAAGGTTGCCTACTGTGCCTACAATGCCTATTCCGTTCATTGCAAGCAATATCGTGTCAAACTTTTCGGCAAACGTCTCGTCAAAGAAATTTATGATGCGCGCGTCAATGCCGCGCTCTTTCATAACACCTACCGACAGTTCTGATATGTCTATGGCAACAACCTCGTGGCCTCGCTCCATTAGCACTGCGCTGTGGCAGCCTGACCCCGCCCCTGCGTCAAGCACCCTGCCGCGGCACAGTTCAATGGCCTTCTGCTCCTGTAACGGCATATCGCTGAATTTGCGGAAAAGCGTGGCGACCGGAATTTCGTCCTCGTAGAACATGGACGAAAGAACTCTTAGCTTTCCTGCCCTGCCTGTGTGGTGGTAATCAAAAATCGCCCTTCCCATCGGGTCTTTTTCCTTGGCGGTGGTCTTGTTCTCCATCAGTTTGTTGTGATTGTTTTTTTAGAAACTGCGCATTATCGTTCTATCACTTCGGCAACCTTTCCGGCTATGCTCTCCGGTGCAATGTCCATGCATCGGTAGTCGCCGTACATGCAGGGTTTGTTGCCGAAAATGGAGCACGGGCGGCACTCAAGTTCCCGCTCGATGCAGTTTTCTCTCTTCTGGTTCCAGCCAAGAAAACCTGCAAGCGGTGATGTTGCGCCCCATATTGAAATTGCTGGAACTCCTGCGAGTGACGCAATGTGCATATTGGCGGAGTCCATGCTCAGCATGGCGTCAAGATTGCTAATAAGCCGCAGTTCGCCGTTGAAATCGCTCTTGCCTATGAAAGATACTGTGCGGGGGTATTTGCTGCACCATCTGCTTGCAACCTCCTCCTCTTCAGGGCCATTGCCAAAGCAGAAAATTCTTACGCCTTCTTTTTCCGACAGCAGTTCAACCACCTTCTCCATTTTGTCAAGCGGGTATATCTTGCCCCTGTGCTTGGCAAACGGTGCTATGCCAACCCACTTTTCATCACCTTTTTGCGGCAGGAATTCAGAGAAGTCCGAAATATCTCCCTTTTTGTCATTGAAGAGTGATGCGAAGCAGGGTGTAAATGGAAGTCCGAGACGTGTAAAAACATCCCGGTAGCGTTCAAATGTGCTTTTCAGCTGTGTCTTACGCTTGTTTTCCTTGCGTGTGAGTTCCTTCTTCTCCTTGCGTCCTTTGATTATGTGTGCGCATTCAGCGCCTGAGAATGCCTTGAACATCCAGCGCAGAACCTTTGTGCGCAGCACGTCGTGCAGGTCGGCAACGGCATCGGGGGCGGCTTCCTTCTTCAGCCTTTTGTACAGGCGGAAAAGTCCCGGAAGACCTTTGTAGTCGTTCAGGTTGATGCCTATGAAGAGGAGATTCCCGGGTTTGTTTATGAGGAACTGCCCAAAGCGCTCGCGGCTTGCCAGCACGAAGCGGTGCTGGGGGTATTCCCCGCACAGCGAATAGAGCAATGGAATAGTCATTGCGATGTCGCCTACGGCGGAGAACCTTGTTATAAGAACCGTTCTTGCTTGCTTATTTCTTTGAGCCATAAAGCACCGGATTGAGTGCAGGGTCGTTGTACATCTTCATCTGGCGGTACACCTTCATGTATTTTCTGCCGGCTGCAATATCGTCAAGCAGCTGCCCTATTGAGGTGGTCATGTCCTTGTACTGCTCTGTGAGCACATCAAGCTTTGCCTGGCATTTTGCAATATGCTCCTCGCTGACATCGGTGCGCCTGACCTCCTCCTGCATGTGGTAAATTTTCAGCGACAGGATAGAGTAGCGGTCAACGGCCCATGCCGGGCTCTCGGTATTTATGGTGGCATCGGGCTCAGGCACTACATCTTTGTATGTGTCGAGGAAATAGCTGTCAATCAGCTCCACAAGGTCGGTGCGGTCCTGGTTCGACTTGTCAATTCTTCTCTTTAGCGCAAGAGCCTCCACCGGGTCAATCTCCGGGTCGCGTATAATGTCCTCGTAATGCCATTGCACGGTGTCAATCCAGCATTTCAAATAGAGGTAGTATTCAATGCTTTTTACCGGGTAGGGGTTATTGATAGGGGTGTCTACGTTGTCTGTCTTGTGATAGTCGGCAATGGCCTCGTTGAATATTGGCCAACTGATTTCTGTAAAGCTTTTCATAATCTAATTGGTTTATTTGCTTTGGTTCTTGCACCGTTATGAACGGCGCATAATCCATTTTCAAATACAAAACTAACGAAAGTTTATGACTTTGGCAAAAGTTTGCATGAAAACTTCTGTTTGTGACTGTTTTGTGCCATGGCAAATGTATGGCAAATGATTGTTAAGGAGAGAGAAAATTTAAACAGCTTTTTGGAAATTTTGCTTGTTTAAGTGTATCTTTGCTCTGGCTAAACCGTAATGATATGAAAATAGTTGCTGACGAAAAAATACCTTTTCTGCGCGAAGCCCTTGAGGCAATGGGGCATAATGTGGTCGCGATGCCGGGAACTGCAATAACCTCGCATGATGTGGCCGATGCCGATGCTCTCTTTGTGCGTACAAGAACTGCATGCAACGAAGCTCTGCTGCATGGCTCTAAGGTAAAGTTCGTAGGTACGGCAACTATAGGATACGACCACATTGACGCGGCATACTGTGCAGCAAATGGAATTGAGTGGGCAAATGCCGCCGGATGCAATTCGGGTGCTGTGCTGCAGTATGTGCAATCGGTTCTTTACCTTTGGGCGCATGATAAAGGGCGCTCTCTTGCCGGGCTTTCAATAGGAGTGGTGGGAGTTGGCGAGATTGGTTCAAAGGTTGCCGCGTGGGCGAAGTCGGAAGGAATGTCTGTACTTCTGAATGACCCTCCGCGTGAGAAGCGTGAAGGCAAGGGGGATTTCGTTTCTTTGGCCGAGATTGCCGGGAAATGTGATATTATTACCTTCCATCCAACTCTGAGCAAAGTGGGAGAATTCCCCTCGTATCATTTGGCCGGCAGGGAGTTCTTTGCATCGCTCAAGCATTGCGAACTTCTTGTAAACGCTTCGCGCGGGCCTGTTGTTGACAACCTTGCCTTGCTCGAGGCTGTGGAGAATGGAATTGTAGCAGATGCGGTGCTTGATGTGTGGGAGGGAGAGCCCGAAATAAATAAACTTTTATTAAATAAGGTATATATAGCAACTCCTCACATTGCCGGATATTCAGCCGAGGGCAAAATCAATGCTACACGCATGGTGCTTGAGGCTTTTGCCGATTTCTTCGGTTACGGTGGTGCGTTGCCTTTGCCGGCGCTGCCTGAACCTGAACAGCCTGTTGTGGAAGCCGGTTCGTTTGCCGAAGCGGCGCTTTCTATCTATTCTCCCGCGGGAGAGAGTGCAAAGCTCAAGGACGCCCCCGAAAGTTTTGAGGAGCAGCGCAACAATTACTGCTTCCGCAGAGAACCCGCAGCCTTTATCATCAGGATTAAAAAGTGATAAAATGTTAAAATACCACCAAAATGGCGGATTTTTTGCACAAAATTGAGCGTTTGTGCAATTTTTGGGTGTTTTTTTTAGGTTGTTTCTTTGTGAATCCTAATTTTTGTCATACTTTTGTAGCAAATAATTTTCAATCTTCAAAAAAATACAACTATGTCAGAAATTGAATCAAGAGTAAAAGCTATTATCGTTGAGAAATTTGGTGTTTCAGAGTCAGAGGTTACATCTGAGGCTAACTTCACAAATGACCTGAGCGCAGACTCATTGGATAGAGTAGAGCTTATCATGGAGATAGAGGACGAGTTTGGTATCTCAATCCCTGAAGATGCTGCTGAGAAAATTGCGACAGTAGGTGATGCTGTCAAGTTTGTAGAGGAGATGGTTGCTAACAAGTAATTAGCGCCCCCCCTACGCACACCTAACAATTCTATATGAAACTGAGAAGAGTTGTTGTAACAGGTCTTGGTGCTGTTTCGCCAATCGGCAATGATGTACCCACAACGTGGAAGAATGCTGTAGATGGTGTTAGTGGTGCAGGACCTATTACTCATTTTGACAGTTACCTTTTCAAGACACAGTTCGCCTGCGAGGTCAAGAACTTTGACCCCTCGGCAAGCATGGACCGCCGTGACGTGCGCAAGGTAGATGTTGACACGCACTACGGAATGGCATCGGCCGTTGAGGCAATCAGCGACAGCGGAATTGATTTTGAAAAGGAGGACTGCAATCGTATTGGCGTAATCTTTGGCGAAGGTATCGGAGGCATAAATGCACTTGAGGACGAGATAAAGTCGTACGCCCTCAACCAGGAAAACGGCCCGCGTTTCTCCCCGTTCCTCATAACAAAGATGATTTCCGACATGACGGCGGGAATAATTTCAATACGTTATGGCCTGAAAGGTCCGAATTATGTGACAACATCGGCTTGCGCCTCATCGTCAAATGCAGTGATAGACGCGTACGACCAAATACGCCTGAACCGCGCCGACATCATTGTGGCCGGCGGTTCAGAGGCTGCTATCTGTCCTGTAGGTGTAGGAGGCTTCTGCTCAATGCACGCTCTCTCTACCCGCAACGACAATCCGCAAGGTGCATCACGTCCGTTCAGCAAAAGCCGTGACGGTTTTGTGATGGGCGAGGGCGCTGCAACGCTCATTCTTGAGGAATATGAGCATGCAGTGGCACGCGGCGCAAAGATATATGCCGAGATTGTTGGCATTGGACTTACAGCTGATGCCTACCATATAACGTCGCCGCACCCCGAAGGCGAAGGCGCTATGAACGTAATGAAAATGGCGCTTGACGAGGCGGGATTGCCGGTTGATAGCGTTGACTACATAAATGTTCACGGAACATCAACTCCGGCAGGCGATATAGCAGAGGCAAAGGCAATAAAGAACCTTTTTGGCGAGCATGCTTATAAACTGAACATTAGCTCAACAAAATCCACAACCGGCCATCTGCTTGGTGCAGCCGGAGCGCTGGAAGCATTGTTGACAGTGTTGGCACTGAAGAACAACATTGTGCCTCCTACAATAAACCATGCCGATGGCGATGAGGACGAAAACATTGACTACCGCATGAACTTTACCTTCAATAAGGCGCAGGAGAGAGAGATTAACGTGGCAATATCAAACACGTTTGGTTTCGGCGGTCACAATGCAAGCATTGTTTTTAAGAAAGTTGAAGACTAATAAAGTTTTTAGGAAAATCATAGACAAGATAAGGCTCCTGTCCCACAAGGACAGGGAGTCTTATCTTTTATTGTATTCCATACTTGGCTTTGTGCCGGGCAATATAAACATTTACAGGACTGCAATGACCCATAGCTCCTCTGCTCATGGAGGCCGCAAACTGGGCAGCAACGAACGTCTTGAATTCTTGGGCGATGCAGTTCTGAGCTCGGTAACGGCCGATTTTCTCTACTCTAAGTTCCGCAAGGAGCGCGAAGGCTTCCTCTCAAAATCCCGCAGTAACCTTGTTTGCCGCGAAAGACTGAACCAAATAGCATTGGAGGT
The DNA here is from genome assembly GCA_017516885.1 of Bacteroidaceae bacterium. GTDB lineage: Bacteria > Bacteroidota > Bacteroidia > Bacteroidales > Bacteroidaceae > HGM04593. The sequence continues at coordinate 68,363 of JAFXAR010000074.1, read as the reverse complement.
GGGGCTTGACCGCTTTGTCCACTCATGCGGGCTGCCGCAGCAGCACAACAGCAACGTATATGGCAATGCATTTGAGGCGCTCATAGGCGCAATATACATTGACAAGGGCTACAAGCATTGCAGACGTTTCCTTCTCGATAATGTATTCTCCCGCCTTGGTGACATTGAGGAGATTGCAAAATCGGATAAAAACTACAAGAGCCGCTTGATAGAGTGGTCACAGAAGCAGCACGCCACTGTTGAGTTCAAGGTAGTGCACGAAGAAATACGCAACGATGGTGCATTCTTTATAAGTGAGGCTGTTGTAAATGGCGAGGCCTATGGCAGGGGCGAAGGGTTCTCAAAGCGCGAAAGCCAGCAGAAAGCGGCGCGTCAGGCCTTGGAAAAGATAGAGGCGGGCAGCAATAAATAGTTTGCAAATTTGCCTGTTTTAAAGCATGCTGTTTCATAATAATTTGTAATTTTGAAAAAAAGAAACGCATGAAAAGGCTACTGTATATCATATCTCTTATTGGATTTTCACTTCCACTGCTTGCGCAGCGTAGCGGGGAGAGCTTTTGCTCTGACGAGGCCTGCAAAGTGCAGTATGTGAATCCTCTTATGGGAACGCAGTCCACATTTGAACTATCGGCAGGAAATACATATCCTGCCATAGCCATGCCGTGGGGCATGAACTTTTGGACGCCCCGCACAGCTCCTATGGGCGATGGCTGGAAGTATACCTACACTGCAAGCAAAATATATGGATTTGAGCAGACGCACCAGCCAAGTCCATGGATAAACGATTACGGCCAGTTCTCCATAATGCCTGTAACGGGGAGGCCAAGCATGGATGAAAAAGAGCGTGCAATCTGGTTCTCGCATAAAGGGGAGACCGCGCAGCCTCACTATTACAAGGTATATCTTGCCGACTATGATATAGTTGCCGAACTAACCCCAACGGAGCGTGCTGCGATGTTCCGCTTTACCTTCCCGCAGAGCGATTCCTATGTGGTGATAGATGCTTATGACCAGGGCTCGCATATTGAGATTATCCCCGAAAGCAATACCATTGCCGGCTACACTACGCGCAACAGCGGCGGAGTGCCTGAGAACTTCAGAAACTATTTTGTGGTGCAGTTTGACAAGCCGTTTGAGTACACAGCAACCTTCAAGGCCGACACAGCTTCCCGGCCGGTGCTCAGTGAAGATGCTTTGCAGCAGACCGCGTATCACACTGGCGCTGTAATAGGCTTCAGAACCTCTAAAGGCGAAACTGTGCATGCACGCGTTGCCTCATCGTTCATAAGCGCCGAACAGGCGGCAATAAACTTAAATGAGCTTGGGAATTCCTCTTTTGATAACCTTGTGAAACAAGGGCATGAGCGCTGGAGGAGCGTGCTCGGCCGCATTGATGTTGACGGTGACATTGATAAAATGCGTACCTTTTACACCTGTCTCTACCGTTCATTGCTCTTTCCGCGCAAGTTCTATGAGATTGCGGCCGACGGCAGAATTCTTCATTATAGCCCCTATAACGGCAAGGTACTCCCGGGATATATGTATACAGATACCGGTTTCTGGGATACGTTCCGCGCCCTATTCCCGCTCCTTAATCTCGTATATCCTTCAGTAAATGCCGAAATACAGGAGGGACTTTTGAACGCGTATCGCGAGAGCGGCTTTTTCCCCGAATGGGCAAGTCCGGGACACCGGGACTGCATGGTGGGCAACAATTCGGCATCGGTGCTTGCCGATGCGTTTGTCAAGGGGGTTCGTGTTGCTGATTCTGCCCTTCTTTATGAAGGATTGCTGCATGGTGCATCTGCTGTGCATCCAAAGGTCTCTTCCACAGGACGTACCGGGCACGGATACTATAACAGCATGGGTTATATCCCCTGTGATGCGGGCATAAATGAGAGCGCTGCGCGCACATTGGAGTATGCCTACAATGACTGGTGTATTTTGCAGGTGGCAAAGGTTTTGAAGAGACCGCAGAATGAGATTGACGAACTTGAAAAGCGTGCCTTGAATTACCGCAATCTTTTCCGCAAGGATTATGGCCTGATGTGCGGGCGGCATGCCGACGGAACTTTTGAACGCGATTTTTCCCCGCTCAAGTGGGGCGGCTGTTTTACTGAGGGTAACAGCTGGCACTATACATGGTCGGTGTTCCACGATGTACAGGGACTGGTCAATCTCATGGGCGGCAAAAAGAGATTTGTTCAGATGCTTGATTCGGTGTTTGCTGTGCCACCGGTGTATGATGACAGCTACTATGGCTTTCCCATTCACGAAATACGCGAAATGACGGTGATGAACATGGGCAATTATGCTCATGGCAATCAGCCTGTCCAGCATATGATTTACCTGTATAACTATGCCGGCGAACCTTGGAAGTCTCAGTATTGGCTACGCCAGGTAATGCAGCGCATGTACGCTCCAACCCCTGATGGATATTGCGGTGACGAGGACAACGGACAGACTTCGGCCTGGTATGTCTTCTCGGCGCTCGGTTTTTATCCTGTGTGTCCGGCAAGCGGTGAATATGTGCTTGGCGCGCCGCTGTTCAGGCGTGCGGTAATTACTCTTGAAAATGGCAAGCGGGTGCTCATTGACGCAAAAGATAACAGCAACGAAAATATTTACATTGGGCGTATGCTTCTAAACGGCAAAAAATACAATCATAATTATATTACGCATAAAGCGCTTGCCGGCGGCGCGCGCTTGAAGATGTTCATGACATCGCAACCCAACTTCTCTCGAGGCACGGCCGACGAAGATGCTCCGTATTCCTTCTCCCGCGACATTGAGTAAGTGAAACATCCGTTTGCTGTTGCTTGGTTGCATGTAAGTGAAAATCTGCAAGATGCACTCCGTAGCTAAACTTAAGCCCCATGCCCTCGCCAGCACCGTTCAAACTGAAACTGTCAAATAAAAAAGTGAGAACGGTGATGTGGTTTCATAATGAATTGGTTTAATGTTTGTCTATTGCGGATTATAATTTTATCTCTTCGCTATTGATGTTACAAGCAATCAGTTCCTCGTCGGACACAAGCAAGGCGTCGCCGTTGACTATCTTAAGATAAATTTTCATTAGAACATCCACCGGCAGCAGGTGCATTTCAATAGTTTCTTCATCTCCGGGGTTTTCTGCACAAGAAATGACTTCGGTATACTCACATTCATCATATAGGTCATAGCAACGCTCCTTGTAGATGTTTTTTATCACATAACTCCCTCCATATATATCTTTGTACTTTATAGCTCGGGAAAGAATAAGCATACCTTCGCCTATGAATTCCGCAATCTCTTTGATGAATGTTTTTCTGAACTTTTCCGCTGCCGACAATATGTTGCTCATGCATTTGGTCTCTTCTTTGCTACATTGCCAATACATATGTCCACACCTTTTTTTCTTGTTCTTGGCAAGTTCTTTTATGTTCAGGAGTGCGGTTTCCAACTCCTCTAAACTGTTTCTTTGGAGCCCGATATCGTTGGCGATGTCAAACAGTCTGGTCTCATAATTCTCATATTCCTCGTCGCTCATAAGTTCAAACTCCTCGGGAGTGTGTTTCTTAAGTTCCATAACAGATCGGTTTTTCATGTTTACACCACAAATGTATGTTATTTTTTATCTATAACCAACATATAGGACTCTTTAATAGCAAATGTGCAAAAAAGCCTCGTCGAGCCTTTCGGTGAACTTGTTGTCTGCATCAACATAACCCCAGACACCGTTTTGCATTACCTTTATCCAGCCCAATATTTCAGGGACAAAGATTCTATCGAACCCGGCCGGCAGTATGTATCCATACCTGTACAACCCATATTTTCTTTCCTGTCTCAATAACAGGAACTGTGTGTCGGTTTCGCAAATCTCATCATACTCGGCACCGGTCACCACTTTGGCACAACCATCGCTATAAAGTTCTATAATGCCCCATTTGCCGCCGGCTTTGAACTTGACAACATCCAAGAAGGTATTGAACATTTCAATGCTGTCGAACATGCAGGGCAATGCCATCGTGCCTTTGCCGTCGGCCTTCGTTATGCCATATTTGCCATTCTTGGCTACAATGTAGTTGTGGCATATATTTGTAGCATACATTACCTTGTCAAATACAGGAGGTACAATATAGTAATTCAGAAGCCCGTTCTTCACCCCCTCTTTTCCATCCTCCTTTACAATCTGTTCATAATCTGACATCTGACAGTATCCATAGGCCTCTTCGTCAAGTGCAGAACGGAGTGCAAGATACTCATCAGAGCCTTGCTCGTACATATTCAGCCTTGCGCATCGGTTGGTGAAATCCTCCAGCACTTCGCGGGTTAATGGCTTCGCGCTATTCTTGTCGTTGTTCATATACAATATGTTTTATTGGTAAAGAAACAGATATATCATGTATACACAGCACCATAGGTTTGCATATAGCTTGTGTTTAGTGGTCTTTTCGTAACCTCTGATAAAGGAGACCTCGCAATCATTGTCTTTTGTGACTACCTTCTGGTGTAAACGGTGATGGCGAATGACAGTGACCTGAGAAAGAGTAAAAGACTCAGACCTAGAATCAGTAAATCAATATATTTCATATCTGATAGCTTTTTATGGGATTGTTTGATATTTATCTAAGTTCCAGCACATTCTTGCGGAAGAGACGGCTCTCGTAGTAGATGTCCTGTCTGATTGGTTCATAAGTTGCCAACGCCTCCCACTTTACAAGCTCTTCGGTGTCGGAGTACTCAGCCACACCCAATTCAACATAGAAAGTCTCGTGGTTTACCTTTTTGGACTCTAAATCGGTATAGAAATCCATAACCACAATTCTCTGCTTGTGCGATGCGTATGGCATGCACTCCAGGCAGTTCCTGTTCTTGTCAAACACTCTCAATTCATAGTAGTCCGGTTCATTGCCGTCCCATTCAACATCAAAGTACAACTCCTTGTGGCCATTGGTGGAAAGTTCTACGCTCTTAATCCTGTAGTCATTGCCAACTTTTGCTGAATTCAAATTCTCTTTTTTCAATGCTGTCATAAGATATTTTTAGTTTAATATGCTATACAGTGCTTTAAAAACCTATTCGTGAATAATTATTTCCTTTTGTACCCATACCCTCCTGTGTGCAGTAAGCGCGCAGCGCATCAAGTGTAGGGGCTGTTCCATAAAGTATATTGTCCACCACCTGCTTGCGCTTTACGTTCTCTATCTGTCCGCCACTGAGGTCAAATTCGCTTGCAAGTATCGCTGCATCATTATCGGCAAGTTCGCTTATCATAGACTGCCATATAAGCTTCTTGGTCTCTACATCGGGCTTATGGAACTCTACCTTGTATATGAAGCGGCGCTCAAAGGCGGTGTCCATGTTTGATGTGAGGTTAGTGGTGGCAATGAGAATACCGTCAAGTTTCTCAATCTCCTCAAGAATGATATTTTGCAACGAGTTCTCCATCTTGTCAACGCTTCTTTCTACATTCGTCAAGCGCTTGCCAATAACCGCATCGGCCTCGTTGAAAAGCAGAATGGGCTTCTTCTCGCTCTTCTCGCAGCAGGCGCGGTAGCGGTTGAATATGCCGCGTATATTCTTCTCGCTCTCGCCAACCCATTTGCTTCTTATACCGGCAATGTTCACCTGCATTATATCACGTCCTGTGCTGCGCGCCAACTGAAGCACCGTCTCGGTTTTTCCTGTGCCGGGTGCACCGTAGAACAGACAGGCAAAACCGTTGCGCATGCCGTTCTCACGCATACGCTGCTGTATCTCCTTGAAGTTCTCCTCCTTGAGCATTGTGGCAAGACGTTTGATGGAGATACTGTCCTCGCCATTGTAGAAGAGTTCCTTTGCAACAATATCCTCGTGAATGAGCAGCCCCTTGCGATAGTTCTCGTTATTGCTGTCCCAACAGATATTCAGTTCACGGTTGATGTACTCCCGTATCTCCTCCGAGACAGTTATGCAGTCGCGCGAAGAGATGCCGCCGCCTTCGCCATCTCCGAGCAGTCCCTGGGTGAACAGCGCGTTGCTGCGGTTGATGATTGAACTTTGGAAACCGCCGAACATCCTTTCGGCATAGAGGTCTCTGTAATCGTGGTCAACAATGTTGCAGTCGCCCTCGTTGACATATTTGCCGAGACAGAAGAAAAAAAGAATCTTCTCGTCCGTGCCCACTTTTGCCGCCTTCTTGCCCAATACAATATTCTTGTTGCTCTCGACAAGCTCTTCAATGTCCTGCTGCATCTGTTTGAGTGTAATCTCCTCACTCTTGAAACTACCCATTATGTCCATAGCAGTATCTATCATCTCACCGGCAGATATGTTTTTGTTTACAACGTGTACATACTCCTTGTCTCTCATATATGCGGCAAGAGCCTTGGGGCTTATCTTGTACCCGTTCTCGAAACTGCCTGAAACCTTGCTTACAATTCGCCGTTCAACAAGCTCCTCTATCTCTGCAACGTAGGTAAGCATGCGTATGTTCCTCAAACCAAGATAGTTGGCCATACGGCCGGTGGAGAGCGTGCAGTCAGAGTCGATGAGCATACTGATGACGATGGCCTGCATATCAGTAACCGCGAGTCTCTCCTTCAGAGTATCAAAGGCTGGCTTTGCTGCAGCCAGCATTTCGTCGTTCAACTCGCTGTCGTTTGCCGCTACAACAATCGTTTCCATAGCGGAGATTATCGTTCCCGGACCGGTGACGCTGTCCTTTATATGTATTCCTGAACTCAAGTTCCCTCTTCTTGTTTTTAGTTTTCTCATGTTTTTTCGTCAGTTGTAAAATCCGTGATATAAATTCAAGCGGCTTCTAAAATATGCGCTTGCGGTTTGCCTCTGTTTTGTTGTTTGTCAATCCTTCTGCCTTGAACAAGGAAAAGTGAACAAGTCAAGCAGTTCTATGTTCTCCATGCGCTCCCACTCCTCCTCTGCAATGAAGTCCAAGTCTCTGCTCAAATAACCCCACTTTCCATCTTTGCATACTTTTATCACCCCCTCCTCATCCTCTACATCGTCATATATGGGCTCAATGAAGGTGCCGTCGTATGCAAGCAATCCGAATTTGCCGTTCTTCTCAACTGCTGCATAGTTGTTGGCGAACTCATAGATAGTGTCCATTTTGCAAGGAACTATAAGCTCTCCCTTGGCATTGAGTACTCCGCCTGCGACGTTGTCCCCTTCGCCGTCAAGGCAGACAAAGAAGTTATCCGTTCCGAACATATAGTAGATGTAGTCGTACTTAAAGTCGCAGAGCGGAGCGCCAGTGCCGTCAGTGGCAACTATGGCGTACTTGTCATTGAAGTCCATGGCGGCAATAGGTCCGTTGCGGTGGCAGTGATAGGAGAACAGTGCCGGAAATTCCTTGTACATTGCCGGCACGCGTATTCTGCCTGAAATGTCCTTGATACCTGACTTTCCGCTCTCCTCAAAGGCTATGTCAAAAAGGTCGTACTCTTTCTTTATTAAGTCAAGCTCTCTGTAACATTCGTTCATCTGCTCTTTTGTGAGCGTCTCGCTTTCCAAACTCTGCATGAGTGAATCAATGCGTGCTGCAATCTCTGCGTTTCCTTGTTTTTTCATAGTTGTAGTATTTTAGTGAAGTTTATAGGTTAGCAATCAAATGCTCTATGCCGGCAGGTTCTTATTTTGGCCTAATTTTTAGAATATCCCTAAAGGCTTTTTCCTGATTGTGTATGCAAAGAAAAACATTGTCTGCGCAGGGGTTCTGCACAGACAAATGAAAATGACAAATGAAACTCTGTCCGATTAAGGATTCTTAACCATTATGCTTGTTTACAATACTAAGCCTGCTGTTGCACGCTTTTGTAGAGATTGAGATTTGTCTCTATTTTTTCAATAATGTATTCGCGGTAATCTTTTGGCGAGACGACTTCAATGTCGGGGATATAAGAGAAAACAATTTGGTCAAGTTCTTTGTTTCTCTTTACCTTTATCTCTATTATATGTTCATCGTGGTCAATAATCTGCTGTGAACTGTGCAAGGGCTTTGAGAGAACGTATGGGAATCTCTCTTTGCTAAACTTCAGTCTTATAGCTGTGGCGCTCGGGCAGTTCTCGGGTACTGTTACGCCTATAATATCCTTCAGCGCCTCCTCATAGTCAATTCTTTTCTCTTCAATGAACTCTTCGGCCGATGGTTTAATGCCCACAGTCCTGTCAAGTGCAAAATTTGAGTATCGGCCATATTTCGATTCCCAGCCAAAAGTAAACCAGCGTCCATTGTACTGCTTTATATAATAAGGATGCAGTGTGTATTCCTCTTCGTGGCCACGGAACGAGCGGTAGGTATAGGATATTGCCTTATTGTTGATGGCATGCTGGATTATGGACGACAAGAACTCTATGCCTTTAAGTTCTCTGTTCTCATCAAATGCAACAATCTTCTTGCTGTTGGGCTTTATATTGAAGCGGTATTCAAGGCTTGTGAGCAGTTCTTCGAGCCAGCTGTTTCCTGTGCGGTATTTGGCAAGCATCTCTATTGTTGCGCGAAGCGCATTAAACTCTTTTTCATCCATTCCATTATTGAAAATTGAGAATTTATTGTCGGTATAGGTATAGTAGCATTTCTTATGATCGTATACCTTTGGCTCAATAGGTGCTTTGTAAAGTTCGCGCATTGTCTTAATGTCATCGCGCAGTTGTCTAAGGCTTATGCCGTAGAGTCCTTCCTTAATTAAGGTGCTGTTAACCGAATCAAGCAGCCTTTTTATTGTGTATTCAGTGCTGCCGCTGCTGAAACAGCGGTCTAATGTCTTATAGCGCAGAAGAGCATTTTTGTTGAGTGGCATGGTTGGGTTTTTCTTTATACAAATATAGCTTTTTATTGCCGATAAAGCAAACTGCTGCGTGGAAACATTAGGGTCTTGGCAAATATTTTAAATTTCAGTGTGGGTGTGCAGTTCTTCAGCATAGTTGATGCTTTAATTTGCACAGAAACTCTATTTTTTCTCTATTTTTGTAAAACTAAAACTGCTATTTGCATGAACAGCACAAACAGGCTGCTGTATCGCCTTCTCTGCAAGATTGCCTGCAAAAACAACCTTGCCCAAGAAGAACTCTCCTGTTGGTGGGAGAAGGCAAAGGAGGCTGATACCATAAATTATAGGCGCACCCTTATGGCTGTTTCCGAAAAACATACTGAACTTCATAAATACGACTAAGGGCAAAATGTCTTGTCAGTGCAGTAACATTGTACAGCAATGCGCTATTTTTGTCTCTCGCAAAAAGAATATACAATAAAAAATTGACCTATGAAAACAATTCAGCTTACTTTAAAGTATTATTGCGAAGGTGAAGGAGAACCGTTTGATGTGGATTGCAGAATCACAAACAAGGAATACAAGCAATTGACCCAGTTGATAAAGGAATATTGTGAGCAAGAGTTTCCTGATGGAGAAGAACATGTTGAGGGCGGCATGTTTACAGATGAGTTCTTTTGCGAGAAAGCACCTGAACTTTACGATAAATTATACGGATTTGCCTGTGAGCGCATTGCAGAGGAACTTTATGAACAGGGGGTTGATGAAGACGAGATACTTGATGATGTAATCAAAAGCTTTGAGATTTCAAATGATTTTATTGACGGAATTCTGCATCCTGAAGCTGCGGAAAATGGCAACTCCTTGATTGAGTATATTCAAACCCGGTTAAAAGACAGCAAACTGAATAAAGATTTGCAGCAGGTTGTATACAACCCTGACGAACTCATGCCTAAGAATCAGCGTGATTTTGCAGAACTGGAAAAGTTCGGACTTTATCCGGCCGAGGAATGCCAGCCATTCGTCACAGATCAGAACACCCCATATTACATTCTTGACAATATGGCATTAGTGCCTATAAATGAGCCTAAGGAGAACTGGATGCACTATGGTGACTTTTATTTTCGCCAGTTAGAGATTCTTTTTGTGATGGCAAGAATGAATAGCGCCGAGGCACATGAGTGGCTGCGCGATAACCTATATATGGGTAATATGAAGCGCGATAAGTGTTACGGCCGCGTTGATGCACTTAAGAAAATTGAATATAAGAGTAAATTCCGAGGCCATGAGCGCATGTTCTGGAAATTGATGCAAGTAGAATGGATGAAGTATTGTCTTTGCCTGAAGTACCGTGATATTGCTGCCTTTCGTGAGGTGCTTCATTCAACATCAAAGCTGCCGGTAGAAGATGGTACAGGCAAGAACTATCCATCAAGACTTTTCTGGGGCGCAGAACTTGTTGAAGTAGGTGGACGGAAATATTATTTCGGCTGCAACATTCTTGGCAAGCTTCTTGCCCAGTTGCGTGCAAACAATGGGCGCTTGGAGTACTTTTTATTCAGCAGCATGGAACTGTTTGGTAAACCCATTCTTGAAATTTAGTGATTTCAGACACTAGTGGCTGAATGGCATGGGTTTGATGTAACAATCTTCACAGAGTTTTAGCGTATTTGTTATTGCTGTTGAGTATTTCTTTGTGCAGCTCGCTGTATTTCTCTACCGTGGAAATGTTGCGCCCTGTTTTGCATTGCATATAATCTCTTCCGCTTTTTTTGCATGCTTCCGGGTTTTTTTATATGTTTGCATTGGTGGCTGTGGCATAATGCGGAGTAGTAGGGATTATGGCATCAGCCTGAATTTATAAATAAAGTTCTATAACAGAAATCTTGTATTATGTATAACTTGGCAATTATTGGCGGCGGTCCTGCCGGCTATGTGGCTGCTGAATGTGCAGGGGCAAAGGGGCTTAAAGTGGTTCTCTTTGAGAAACGTGAATTAGGCGGTGTATGTTTGAACGAGGGGTGTATTCCCACCAAGACGCTGCTTTACAGTGCAAAGATGTACGACCATGCTTCGGGCAGCAAGAAGTATGGTGTTACAGCCAGTGATGTTGCGTATGAATACAAGAAGATTGTTGACCGCAAGACAAAGGTTGTGCGCAAGTTGGTTGCGGGCATAAAGATGAAGATGGAGGCCTGCAATGTTGAGGTGGTGCGAGGAGAGGCGTACATTGCATCGGGAACGCAGGAGTATGTTACAATAAATTGTGACGGTCAGGCGTACGAGGCCGAAAAACTGCTTGTATGTACCGGCAGCGAGGCTTTTGTCCCGCCTATTCCTGGCGTTGAGGGCAATGGAGCGGTAATTACGAACCGTGAGCTGCTCTCTATGACCGAAGCGCCGGCAAGCCTTGTCGTTATAGGAGGCGGTGTCATAGGAATGGAGTTTGCCAGTCTTTATAACAGTTTGGGAGTTCCTGTTACAGTGGTAGAGATGCTGCCTGAAATCTTAGGCGGAATGGATAAGGAGGCAAGTGAGATGCTTCGTGGCATATACGCCAAGCGTGGCGTTAAATTCTGTCTGCAATGCAGGGTGACAAGGATTGAGGGCAGTACGGTGTTCTTTACCGATGCCGAAGGCTGCGAATTGCAGGTTGAGGGCGAAAAGATACTTATGAGCGTGGGCCGCAGGGCTGTGCTTAAAGGGTACGGTCTTGAAAATATTTCCGTTGAGGCTGAGCGCGGCATTAAGGTAAACGAGTGTATGCAGACATCCATGCCCAATGTTTATGCAGCCGGAGATGTAACTGGTTTTTCAATGCTCGCACACACTGCAAGCAGGGAGGCTGAGGTTGCTGTCAATAATATATTGGGTATTGATGACCGTATGGAGTACAATGCAATTCCCGGGGTTGTGTATACCAACCCCGAGGTGAGCAGTGTAGGCCTTACTGAGGAGCAGGCTCTGCTAAACGGCATTGAATACAGGCTCTGCAAGATTCCTATGACCTATTCAGGGCGGTTCGTGGCTGAGAATGAAGGCGTGACCGGTCTTTGCAAGGTGCTTGTTTCAAAGGATGACAAGGTGCTTGGCGTGCATATATTGGGAAATTCAGGAAGCGAGTTTATATGCGCGGCGGCCATGGCCATAAGCAATGGGCTGACTGTGGGGCAGTTGCGCCGTACAGTGTTCCCGCACCCGACAGCAAGTGAAATCATTAGGGAGGCGCTGATTTAGCAAATACTCTCTCCTGTCTCTTTTTTGCATACTGCAATTACTTTGCTGCCATCGGAAACGGTGGTGGCAAACAGATAATGTTCGCCGCCGTCGGCAAGTTTCAGTTTCTTGCGCAGCTGCTGTACTGTGTCGGGAAAGTTGCGTATTGTAATGTTTGCCTGTCTTATGGCCTGTATCTCTTTTATGTCGCTCTTTGAGAAACCGCATACCTTTTCAACTGTAAATGTGCGGCCGGGAAACTCCTTGCAAAGGATGTCCGAAGTGTAGAGCTGGCTGTTAGGGTGCAGCTTTTTCAGTGCGAACCTCTGCGACAATGCTCTCATGCATCCGCTTTTCTGTATTGCGGCATTAGGTTCGTAAAGATAATGCTCGATGGTTTTGCTGTATGTAACAGATGCCGATGCTTCCTCGCTCTGAAAGAATGTGAAAATTTCCGTTCCTTCTTTGCGTATATTGGCACAGGTTATCGGCACATCGTTGCGGCTTTCCTTGCCGAGTATGAAAAGCAGTTCCTTGCATTCGTTGTTCACTGCAACAATGTGTATTGCCTCAATGCTTGTCAGCTGCTTGCTTGCGGCTGTTATGTCAAGCATAGGCGAACATTTAACCATGACCTTGCCTGCTTTCTCAAGCAGCTGCTGCTCGAGTGCTGTTACATCAGGTTCGCAATCGCTTAGCGCAACAACCTTTCTTCCCTCGCCGTCGCGGCGTGCCGGGTCAATGAATATCCAGTCCTGTTCCGGCATGGTGGGGAGTGCTTCTTCGCTGTTTGCGTTGATTATGTTTATATGATTAAGCCCAAGCAGAGTGAGATTCTCTTTTGCAATGTCGCATAGCAGCGTGTTGCGTTCAATATATGTTGCGTTTTGGAATGCGCGTGCCATGTAGCTGCAGTCAATGCCGAATCCGCCTGTAAGGTCGGCAAGTCTCTCTCCGCTGGCAATTGATGCCTTGTACAGGGCTGTGGCCTCGCTGGAGCACTGTTCCATTGATATGCGCGGAGGATATATGATACCTTTGGCGGCAGCCCATGCAGGCAGTTTTTCCCTTGCTGTCTGCCACCCCTCAATCTGCGTTACAGCCTGGAGCATGTCAACAGCGGGGTAGCGCTTAGCCTTGAGGGCAAGCGTGCGGGTGTCGTCGTTCAGGTGCTGCTGTATGAATTCTTTTGTCTCGGGGCTGAGCATGATGCGCGGTGTTCTAAAACTTTGGAGGGTGGGCCAAAGTAATTTGACACACCCTCCATATTTTGGCTCAAGAATTTATTAGAGCTTTGGACCAGCTGCAACAAGAGCCTTGCCAGCCTCGTTGCCTGTGTACTTGGTGAAGTTCTTGATGAAGCGGCCTGCCAAGTCAACAGCCTTCTCCTCCCACTGTGATGCGTCAGCGTATGTGTCGCGTGGGTCAAGGATTGCAGGGTCAACACCTGGCAACGCTGTAGGAACAACGAAGTCAAAGTGAGGAATAACCTTTGTGGGAGCAGTATCAATTGAACCGTCAAGGATTGCGTCAATGATGCCGCGTGTATCCTTGATAGAGATACGCTTGCCAGTGCCGTTCCAGCCTGTGTTAACGAGGTAAGCCTTAGCACCGTTCTTCTCCATCTTCTTAACAAGCTCCTCGCCATACTTTGTTGGGTGGAGGCTCAGGAATGCTGCGCCGAAGCAAGCAGAGAATGTAGGAGTTGGCTCAGTGATGCCGCGCTCTGTACCTGCCAGCTTAGCGGTGAAACCGCTGAGGAAGTAGTACTGAGTCTGCTCTGGGTTCAGGATAGAAACCGGAGGCAATACACCGAATGCGTCTGCTGAAAGGAAGATTACCTTCTTTGCAGGAGCGGCCATTGAACCTGGCTTGATGTTGTTGATGTGGTTGATTGGGTAAGAAACACGAGTGTTCTCTGTTACGCTCTTGTCAGCGAAGTCAATCTTGCCGTTAGCATCAACTGTTACGTTCTCGAGAAGTGCATCGCGCTTGATTGCGTTGAAGATGTCCGGCTCGCTCTCCTTGTCGAGGTTGATAACCTTTGCGTAGCAGCCGCCCTCGAAGTTGAATACTGAATCGTCATCCCATCCGTGCTCGTCGTCACCGATAAGCATGCGCTTGGGGTCGGTAGAAAGAGTAGTCTTTCCTGTACCAGACAGACCGAAGAAAATCGCTGTCTCGCCCTTCTCGTTTGTGTTTGCTGAGCAGTGCATTGAAGCGATGCCCTGGAGAGGCAGATAGTAGTTCATCATAGAGAACATACCCTTCTTCATCTCACCACCGTACCATGTGTTGAGGATAACCTGCTCCCTAGATGTAAGGTTGAACACAACGGCTGTCTCTGAGTTCAAGCCAAGCTCCTTGTAGTTGGGAACTGTAGCCTTTGAAGCGTTGTAAACAACAAAGTCGGGCTCGAAGTTCTCCAGTTCCTCAGCAGTGGGGGTGATAAACATATTTGTAACGAAGTGAGCCTGCCATGCAACCTCCATGATGAAGCGTACCTTCAAGCGTGTAGCGGGGTTAGCGCCGCAGAATGCGTCAACAACGAAAAGTCTCTTGTTTGAAAGCTCCTTTGTAGCAATCTCCTTGAGAGCGTTCCAAGCCTCAGTTGTAACAGGCTTGTTGTCGTTCTTGTACTCCTCAGAAGTCCACCATACAGTGTTCTCTGAAGTAGCATCCTTAACGATGAACTTGTCCTTAGGCGAACGGCCGGTGTAAACGCCTGTCATTACATTTACTGCGCCAAGTTCTGTAACCTGACCAACCTCATAACCCTCAAGACCGGGCTTTGTCTCCTCTGCGAAGAGTACATCATAAGAGGGGTTGTGAAGCACCTCTACAGCACCGGTAATACCATACTTGGTAAGATCTAATGTTGCCATAATTTTAAAAATGAATTATTGGTTAATATTTTGTTGTTTTCTGATATTTTTGGAGCAGCCGGGCACGCTGTCGTGCAACTTGCCGAAGTTCTCCGAATGCAAATATATATCTTTTTGCTGAATCTCTCAAACTAATTAAAGAAAAATTTCTTTAATTGTCGTAAAAAAGGCGGTTTTTGCCTATTTTTAGCAAAAATCAGCACATTTTAACAATTGACAAATGGTTCTTTTATGTAAAATTCACTTGCTGTTTGTTTTGTGTTTTCGCCTGAGCTTTGTTTAATTTTTATCTATTTTGGGGTAAATGCTGGCAAAATATCAAACGAATTTAAAGGTCTGCTATTCCTTGTTATATTTATAAAAATATCGGGAAATAAAGGTGGTTCTAATAAAATTAAAAAAGTACGGACTGTCTGTTGCATATTTTTGTTATCTTCGCAACGAAATACAAATCCCAACGGCTTAACCATGAAAATAGTAAACTTATCAGAGAACAATACAATTCTCAACAAGTTCATTGCAGAGATTCGTGATATAAATGTGCAGAATGATTCCATGCGCTTCCGCCGCAACATTGCCCGCATTGGTGAAATAATGGCATACGAGATAAGCAAGGAACTCGAGTACAAGACTGTTACAATAGAAACCCCCAACAGTCCCGCCGAACAGAATGTTCCCGCCGACAAGGTTGTTCTTGGAACGATATTGCGTGCCGGCTTGCCGCTGCACACCGGTTTTCACAACTATTTCGACAACTGCGAGAATGCTTTTGTGTCGGCCTACCGCAAGTATCGAAACGAGAATGAGTTTGATGTGATAGTGGAGTATCTCGCATCGCCGCGTCTTGAAGGTAAGACGCTTATATTGGTCGACCCGATGCTGGCAACCGGAATAAGTGCCGGCCTCTCATACCGCGCAATGCTCTCCAAGGGAACTCCTGCAAAAACTATCTTTGCCTGTGTTATTGCCAGCAGGCAGGCTGTGGATTATGTTGTGCAGAATTTCCCGGAGGATACAATTCTCTATTGTGCGGCAATTGACCCCATCTTGAATGAGCATGCTTATATTGTTCCGGGGTTAGGCGATGCCGGTGACCTCTGCTTTGGCGAGAAGGAATAAGTTCTTGTGTCTTAGTGGTGCTCTGAAAGTCAGCAATCAATTATTCTTTGCAGGGCGGTTCTTGTTTCTGCTTAATTTATGATGCCTCCCTTAAAGCTGTTTATGGCGGCAATTACCTGCTTTGCATCGGCATTGCTCATTGACGGATTGCAGGGCAGGCTCAGTTCCTCTCTGTGTATCTGCTCGGTAATGGGCAGTGACAGGTGGGCGAAGCTTTTCAAAGCCTCCTGCTTGTGCGGGGGGATGGGGTAGTGGATAAGCGTCTCAATGCCGCTTGCTCTCAGATGCTCCTGCAGCATCTCCCTTTCGGCCGACATTATTGCAAATATGTGGAATGCATGGCTGCTGTAATCGGCAATCTGCGGCAGTTTTATTAGCGGGTTGCTTATGCCCTCAATGTAGAGGCGTGCGATTTCGCGGCGTCTTGCATTTTCTCTGTCAAGATGCTTTAGCTTTACAGCCAGCGCCGCTGCCTGAATCTCGTCAAGGCGGCTGTTCAGGCCAATGTATTTGTTTACATATTTCTTTTGCGAACCGTAATTGGCTATTGCCCTTGCTGTGTCGGCAAGCTGCGTGTCGTTGGTTGTGATTGCCCCTCCGTCGCCCAGCGCGCCAAGATTCTTCCCTGGGTAAAAGCTGAATGCGGCAGCATCGCCTAAGTTCCCGGTGCGCTTGCCATTATATATTGCACCATGCGCCTGTGCGGCATCTTCAATTACCAGGAGCGAATGCTTGCGGGCAATTGTGCTTATCTGTGCCATGTCGCATGCTTGCCCGTAAAGATGTACTGGCATAATGGCTTTTGTGCGCTCTGTTATAAGTGCTTCAATTCTGTTTGGGTCAATGCAGTATCTCTTCGGCGAGGGCTCGCAAAGCACCGGTTTAAGTCCTGCGTGCATTATTGCAAGTATGGTTGCTATGTATGTGTTTGCGGGGACAATGACCTCGTCGCCCTCTTTGACTGCTCCGTTCTCCCTGTATGCAAGCAGTATTATTGTAAGTGCATCAAGGCCGTTTCCTGTGCCTATGCAGTGCCTGCTGCCGCAGTATTCGGCAAACTGTTCCTCAAAGAACCGGGTTTCGCTGCCTAATATATACCATCCTGAGCCTATTGCACGCAGCATGGCTTCCTGTAATTCAGCGCCGTAGGCGCTGTTGATTTTCTTTAGGTCGCAGTATTTTATCATTGTCCTTTTTGGTTCTTGCCGATATATTGCAGAAACTCTTCGTATGAATTTATATATGCCGATTCGTCGTAGGCGTGCGATGCGAGCACAAGCAGTATTGCATCGGGAGAGAAGTTCCTAATCTCGTCCCATGTGTCGGGCGGTATAAGCAGTCCTTTGTCCTTTGAATTGAGCAGATAGGTCTTCCTGCCGTTTATGTCCTCAAGTGTTATTTCAACGCTTCCGTTTACTGCCACCACATACTCCCATGAGACTTTGTTTGAATGCTTGCCGCGCTCCTCGCCGCCGGGTACATTGTGTATCCAGTAGACGCGCTGTATCTTGAAAGGCACTTCGTGCCCCTCTTCTGCTATCGTAAGGCTGCCGCGGCTGTCGGTGAATGTCCTGAGAGAATCCATGCTGTATGTTTGTGGTCAATTATTCTTTTTGCGGGCGGTTCATATTTGCAGAACCTCCATGCAGATAAACGGCTTTGTTGCAAAAGTAAGTATTTTTGTCCGGCATTGCCAAATATTGCAGCAATTTATTGCCTAAAATTCAGAAACACTCTCTAATAAATTGCTAAAGTCCTGTTTGAATATTCTTGCGTTTGATGCTGTCTGCCGTGCAAGTTCTTTGGTGCTTATGCCTTTGGCTGCTGCCACTGAATTGTATATGTCGATTAGCGGCATGCTGCTTTCGTCGCTTTCAATGAATATCTTGTCTGCGGGGATTGATTTTGCCGATAGCGGGTTGAAGCGCTCGCCAAGGGATATGTGGAATCCGGCTCTCGCAAGCTGCTCGGCCTGCTGTGGCTTGCCGCGGAAGCCATGTATAATCCATGGCTGCTTTGGTTCTATCTCCTTTCGCAGTGCTATGATTTCGTCTATGGCTTTAACGCAGTGTATAATAAGAGGCTTCTGCACCTTTTCGGCAAGCTGTGCATGGGCGCGGAACATAGTTTCCTGTACTTCAATGCTTGCCGGTGAGTTGATTCTGTCAATTCCGCATTCGCCAATTGCTGCTACGTTGCTGTTGCTTGCGGCTGTTTCTATTGCGCGGAACTCTGCTTGCCAATGCTCTTCAATGTGCCAGGGGTGTATTCCAATGGAAATGACTCTGCCGCTGCGGTAGTGCCGGCTGTTTAGTATGGCTGCCGATGCGCTTGCCTCTTTGTTGTGGGTATGTATATCCAGTAGAATCATGCCTTTCTCGTTTTTTTATGGTACAGGGTCGTATCCCGAACCTCCCCAAGGGTGGCAGCGCAATATGCGCTTTATTGCCAGCCACATTCCTTTGAAAGGACCATGCTTGCGCAGTGCTTCAATGGCGTATTGCGAGCATGTTGGAGTAAAGCGGCACGACGGCGGTGTCAGCGGGGAGATGCACTTTTGGTAGAACCTGATGGGGAGCACTAATATGGCAACAAGCAGCTTTTTCATTCTTTGGCGCTTTTTGCAATTATGCCGTCCAGCAGTTTTTCCATTTTCCTTTTAAGGAAGGCTGTGCTGTTGTGCCTATTGTCAATGTACAGTATTGCTACTGCCATTTTCTTTCCGCTGTTTTGCAGTGTGTCTATGAATCTGTGCTTGCCTGTGCGGTATGCTTCCCGAATGCGTCTCTTTACAAGATTGCGGTCTACTGCGTGGCGGAATCTCTTTTTTGCGACATTTATGAGAATTGCAGCTGTGGGTTCTTGCTCATCGGCAGATACCTCAAGAAACACAGCGCGAAGGGGGAATGCTGTTACAGCTGCCCCTTCGGCGTATAATTTCTCAATGGCTTTTTTGCTCTTGAGGTGTTCTTTAAGAGGGAATGTATTTCTCTTCATTGTTTTTTGATTTGCCCCGGCCTGCAGTGCAGACGGCCTTTTCTGCCTTGTGCCGGGGAACGCAACGTACGTTACTTGTTAGTCTGCAAGAACGTGTCAAGTGCGGCGGGCATGTTTGTTGCTGCTGCCGACGGCGCCTCAAGGTCGAGCCTCAAGCCGTTCTCCTTGATGCACTTTGCTGTTACGTTGCCGAAGCATGCTATGAGCTGCTCGCCCTGCTCATAATCGGGTACATTCTTCTTGAGTGAATCGATGCCGTGCGGGCTGAAGAAAATAAGCATGTCGTATGACTTGATGTACTCAGGAGAAATGTCTGTGCTTACGGTGCGGTACATTTCTGCCTGTGAGTGCTGTATGCCATACTTGTCAAAAAGTGAATTTATCTCTGCATTGTGCACGTTTGAGGTAGGAATGAAATACTTCTCGTTCTTGTGCTTTGCAAAAAGCGGTTCAAGGTCCTGGATGTGTCCGTTGCCGAAGAATACCTTGCGCTTGCGGTACTGCACATATTTCTGTATGTAGAGCGAAATTGTCTCGGAAAGGCAGAAATACTTCATGTCATCGGGGATGCTTACACGCAATTCCTTGCAGAGTGTAAAGAAGTGGTCAATTGAATGGCGTGAAAGGAATACAATTGCAGTGTGGTCAAGAATTGATACCTTCTGCTGGCGGAATTCCTTTGCTGTTACCCCCTCAACTTTTATAAAAGAACAGAAGTCAATCTGTACGTTATGCTTCTCCGCAAGATCAAAATATGGAGATTTTCCTGTAGTCGGCTTTGGCTGTGAAACCAGAATCTTACTTACTTTCAATGTCCTAAATTTTTATCGTTATAAATTCACTCAATTCCAGTATGAATTTCCACGCCATTGCCATGGGCAAAAATTCAAGTGCGCAAAGGTACAAAAAAATATCCAAATAGTTTCGGTTTTTAGTGAAAATGATTCTAAACAGGCCATTTGTTTTAGTGCAAACAAAGAGAAGCAGTGTCAAAAATATATAAAAATATACATAAATAGTAGGCAGCGCGGGTATGAATATCATAACTGCCGCTGCAGGCGTGATTGTGAAGCCCAGAAGCTTTGTTGTAAAGGAATATAGTTCGTCCCATTCCTCTACTTCCTTCCTTGAAAACAGGATGCTGTTTACCAGGCCATACGCAAGTCGCTTCAATAGAATAACGGTTGCAAAAAAGAGCGTAAATACTCCTGCAATGGACAGTGACTTGCCGTTTATTTCAAGCAGGCTGTTTTTTTGCAGCACAAGCATTGCCGTCAGGGAAAGGTAAAATACTGTTTGGATGTTCAGCAGTATATTGCATATTTTTGTGATGTGTGTTCTGTCGTTGAAGGGCGTTGCGTTGCGGCGGTAATAGAATAGTCCTTTTATGCGCTCGGCAATGCTTGCTCCGTTCATAATCACAACGTATGCGATGCTTACGATATTCAGTATAAGCAGCAGCATCATAGTGCTGTCGTTTACCATATTGTATGGTGCGGTCGCATCTGTCATAGTGCAGCGTACTTTCTTATTGAGGAATCCCAGCGCGGAGTGTTCCTTATCTGCTCAAGCGCCTCTTCGGGCGTGGTTGCAACGCTCCATATCTTGGCATGTATCTCTCCCATGAAACGCTCCTCGACAGCTTTCTCCAGCTGGGCGATGAAATGGTCGTAGTATCCGTTTATGTTGAGTATTACAATTGGGTTGAAGTAGAGGCCCAGCTGTTTCCATGTTATTATTTCGCTCAGTTCCTCGATTGTGCCGCAGCCGCCGGGCAGTGCAATGACTGCATCGCTCAGGCTTGCCATTCTCTGCTTGCGTTCGTGCATGCTCTCTGTGATGTGCAGTTCTGTGAGCCCGGTATGATGCCATCCCTGCTCCACCATGAACTGCGGGATTACACCAATAGCCTTGCCGCCGTGCTCAAGCGCGCCGTCCTCTACCATGCGCATGAGGCCAATGCTTCCCGCGCCGGTCACAACGGTTATTCCTTCTTTGGCAAGCAGTGCTCCAAGATTATATGCTGTGTTGCCGTAAACTTCGGCAGCCTTGTTGCTCGATGCGCAGTAGACGCAGATATTGTTTATTTCCATTGTCCGTTGTTCTATTGTTTGCGGGGTGCAGCTTGTCAGTCATGCCACTCTATGGTCAGATACTCATCCTCGCCATTCCAGACGCAGCCGTCGTGGTCCTCGTAGCCTTCTATGTTGTATTCTGCATTGTAGGGCTCGCCTTTTTTAAGGTGCAGGCGCATGGGAGGGCATTCGCAATCAAGGCATATCTCCGTGTCAGAAATACCTTTCACTGTGAATGTATACCGTTTAGGAAATGTCTTGTTCACGACAAGAACTTCGCCTGCTTCTGTTATTTCGCTGTCAAGAACGTATGATGTAGTGTCGTTCTTGCCGCCGATGTCCCATTCCGAGACGCTCAATTTGATGTGTATGTGTGGCATATTGGTTATATGTATAATGTGTGGTTTATATTCTCCGGCTTTGTCAGCCTTGCCGAACCGGTGTCACTATGTACCCCAATTTCCCCGGTCAAGATTTCTATACCCAATCGCTTCGCCAATGTGCTGGAACTGTATGCTCTCGCTGCTGTCAAGGTCGGCAATTGTGCGGGCAACCTTGAGTATGCGGTCGTATGCGCGCGCCGAAAGGTCGAACCTGGTCATTGCGGATTTTAGCATGGCAAGGCTGGTGTCGTCAAGCACTGCATGTTGTGCAATGAGCTTGGGCGTCATCTGTGCGTTGCAGTAGATGCCTTTCTCTCCCTTGAAGCGTTCCTCCTGTATCTTGCGTGCTGCAATGACACGCTCGCGTATTGCAGCGCTGGGCTCGCCGGGCGCTGTGTCCGAGATTTTTTCAAAGGGCACAGGAACTATTTCAATCTGGAGGTCGATGCGGTCGAGCAGCGGGCCGCTTATCTTGTTCAGATAGCGCTGTACTTGTCCGGGGCTGCATGTACATGCCTTGGTGGGGTGGTTGTAGTATCCACAGGGGCAGGGGTTCATGCTTGCAACGAACATTACGCCGGCGGGATATTCCACCTTGTAGCTTGCTCGCGCTACGCAGATTTTGCGGTCTTCAAGCGGCTGGC
Organism: Bacteroidaceae bacterium; assembly: GCA_017516885.1. Taxonomy (GTDB): domain Bacteria; phylum Bacteroidota; class Bacteroidia; order Bacteroidales; family Bacteroidaceae; genus HGM04593. The sequence goes on along the minus strand of JAFXAR010000074.1, from coordinate 46,291 downwards.
GCATCACCTCAAGCACGTCGCGGCTGAATTCGGGCAGTTCGTCAAGGAACAGCACGCCGTTGTGCGCAAGGGATATTTCTCCAGGCTTGGGGTTTGCTCCGCCGCCGCAAAGCGCAACCGATGATATTGTATGGTGCGGGCTGCGGAAGGGGCGTTGTGTTATGAGCGAAACTCCGTCGGGCATCATGCCGCTTACGGAGTGTATCTTTGTGGTTTCAAGGCTTTCGCTGAGTGTTAGCGGAGGGAGGATGCCTGGCAGCCTCTTTGCCATCATCGACTTGCCGCTTCCCGGAGGGCCTATCATAATAAGATTGTGCCCGCCTGCGGCGGCTACCTCAAAGGCGCGCTTTACGCTCTCCTGCCCGCGCACTTCGCTGAAGTCAAAAGGGAAATTGCTCTGCTGCGAGTAGAAGTCTTTTTTAATGTCAACATTGAACGGTTCTATCTCCTCCTGTGCATTGAGAAACTTGATTACTTGCGGCAGATTTTCTGCTCCATATACGGCTATTCCGTCCACCACGGCGGCCTCGGCAGCGTTCCCGCGCGGCAGTATTATGCCTTCAAAGCCGAGTTCCTTTGCTTTTATGGCTATGGGCAGCGCTCCCTTTATGGGCAGCAGCATGCCGTCAAGTCCAAGTTCGCCCATGATTATGTATCTCCCAAGCCTTTCTGTTGAAACTGCCTCATCGGCAGCAAGAATGCCTATGGCAATAGGCAGGTCGTATGCCGACCCTTCCTTCTTTATGTCGGCAGGGGCCATGTTTACAATAATCTGCTTGCTTGGGAAGCGCAAGCCGTTGTACTGGAGTGCAGAATTTATGCGCTGGTGGCTCTCCTTGACAGCATTGTCAGGCAGTCCCACAAGGTAGAACTTGATACCTCGCAGGGCGTTTACTTCAATTGTTACCGGGGTGGCGTTTATGCCTTGAATGGCGGCTGCGTGAACTTTTACAAGCATGGGAGTGTACTGATGGTTTGAAGCGGGTGCAGATGCTCCCTGTTATTTCTTTTTCCTGTTCTTCTTCTCCTCGGCCTTCCTCTTTTTCTCCTGCTCGTCGTCATATTTCCTTGTGAGGGAGTCTGCACGGAGGGTAACCTTTGCCATGTCGGCATCGTACTCAATGATTCTTTGGTAAGGGCTTACGAGCATGGTGTGGGGTAGTGACTTTATGTTGAATTTCTGTACAAGGTCGCTGTTCATTGTCATCTTGTCGTTCACATGGTCGCCGGGGATGCTGTCCCCTGTAACGAATTTCTTCCATGCTGCGGTGTCATAGTCGAGCGAGATGTTGAGCATTGCAAAGCTCTTGCTTTTTATGCTGTCCTTTATGCTTTCCAGCTCAAGCATTCTATTCTTGCTCCCCTTGTCCCATGTTGCCCAAAAGGTTACCAATGTGTATTTTTTGAGAAAACTGCTTGAATTTATCTTTTCTCCGGCCAATGTGGTATATTCAAACGATGGGAAGGCGCGGTGCAGGACGTTGCTGTTTTTGGTATCGGTGACGGTCTTCAGGTGCACTATGTATTCATGGTCCTGCAAAAGCCCGCCGAACTTGCTTATGCGCGAGCGGATGTCCTTGTTGTAAACAAGTGGATTGTCGGCCATGTAGCGCCGCACAAGCTCTACGTTTATTATGCTCACCGGATTGGCGATAAAGAAACTGTCGAGCTTTGTCATCATCTCATTGTTGGTCCGGCATGCATCAAGAATCCTTGAAATGCTGTCGTGCTTTGCCTGTGTAGCGCCGCCGTTTATGCTCCATCCGCACTGCATTGCAGTGTCCTTTACAAGCATGGCTTTTCCTTGTGGGTCGGCATACACGGGCACGAATTTTCCATCGGGTATAACAAGCCCCAATGGGGTCAGCGAGTCAAGCTTCAGCTCAAAGGCAAACTCGCCGTTCTCGTTGCATACGGCCGAGTCGGTTCTTTCGTAGCTGCTGTCAAGGCCATAGAGATATACGGTGGCCTTGGGCATGCCGGTATTGCCGTTCAGGGTGAACAGAGCCTCTTCCTGCTTCTCGCTGCACGAAACGAGAAGCGAAATGAGAGTTATTATGGTTGCAAGCCTCCTCATTGCTTGTTTGCGCGTTTGCGTTCAAGTTCGTCAAGTATAATCTTGCGCATGCGCATTGACTTTGGCGTTACCTCAAGGTACTCATCCTCCTTGATATATTCAAGCGACTCCTCAAGAGAGAATATTGTGGGCGGGATTATGCGTGCCTTGTCGTCACTGCCGCTTGCGCGCATGTTGGTAAGCTTCTTGCTCTTTGTGACGTTTATTACAAGGTCGTTGTCGTGAATGTGCTCGCCTACTACCTGGCCTGCATAGACCTCCTCTTGCGGGCTTATGAAGAACTTGCCGCGCTCCTGAAGCTTGTCAATGGCGTAGGCAAAGGCTGTTCCGCTCTCCATTGCCACCATTGAGCCGTTGGTGCGGCGCTCAATTTCGCCCTTGAACGGCTGGTACTCCTTGAAGCGGTGAGCCATAATGGCCTCGCCGGCCGATGCGGTGAGCACATTTGTGCGCAGTCCTATGATGCCTCGTGAAGGTATGCTGAACTCAATGTTGACACGGTCGGCCTGTGCTTCCATTGAGAGCATTTCGCCCTTGCGGCGTGTTACCATGTCAATTATCTTGCTCGAATAGTCTGTGGGCACGTTTATTGTAAGTTCTTCAATGGGCTCGTGGCGCACTCCGTCAATCTCCTTATAGATTACCTGGGGCTGGCCCACCTGAAGCTCGTAACCCTCGCGGCGCATGGTCTCAATGAGCACTGAAAGGTGCAGCACTCCACGGCCGTATACTGTCCAGGCATCCTCTTCGGGGTCTTTCTTTACGCGTAGCGCAAGATTCTTGTCAAGCTCCTTGTCAAGGCGTTCCTGTATGTGGCGCGATGTAACAAACTTGCCCTCTTTTCCAAAGAAAGGCGAGTCGTTTATGGTAAAGAGCATGCTCATTGTAGGCTCGTCAATTGCAATTGGCGGAAGCGCTTCGGGGTTCTCAAAGTCGCATACAGTGTCGCCAATCTCAAACTTCTCAAGGCCTACAATGGCGCAAATGTCGCCCGATGATACGCTGTCGGTTCTTCTGCGTCCCAAACCCTCGAATGTGTGCAGTTCCTTTATCTTCATCTTGCTCTCCTCGCCGTTGCGGTTAACGAGTGTTATGTTAGAACCTTCGGTAAGCGTTCCGCGATGTACGCGTCCTATGGCAATGCGCCCAGTATAGGGAGAGTAGTCGAGCGAGGTAATCAGCATCTGCGGAGTGCCTTCAAGCTGCTCTGGTGCGGGAATATGCTCCAGAATAGCGTCAAGCAGTGCGGTGAGGTCGGTTGTCTCCTTGCGCCAGTCGTGGCTCATCCAGTTGTTCTTTGCCGAACCGTAGAGCACGGGGAAGTCAAGCTGCTCCTCTGTGGCCTCAAGCGAGAACATAAGGTCGAATACCATTTCGTAAACCTCCTCAGGACGGCAGTTGGGCTTGTCCACCTTGTTAACCACAACAATGGGCTTAAGCCCTATCTGCAATGCCTTCTGCAGCACAAAGCGTGTCTGTGGCATAGGGCCTTCAAACGCGTCCACAAGCAGAATGCAGCCATCGGCCATGTTGAGCACGCGCTCCACCTCTCCGCCAAAGTCGCTGTGACCCGGAGTGTCAATAATGTTGATTTTTGTATCTTTGTATTGAATAGACACGTTCTTTGACAGGATGGTTATTCCTCTCTCGCGCTCCAATTCGTTGTTGTCAAGGGTTAGCTTGTCATTGTCCTGCTCTTTCAGAAGGTTTCCTGCAAGCATCATTTTGTCCACCAATGTTGTCTTGCCGTGGTCGACGTGTGCTATTATGGCAATGTTGCGTATGTTCTGCATATATTTTTCGGTTTGTGGCATAGGGGAGTGCTGCCCCTCCGCGCTTTTTCAAAGCGCAAAGTTACACAAAAATCGGCGAACTTAGGGCAAAATATGCTATTATAATGCGCAAGGGCGCTAAAATAATGCTTTTTGTGCACCTACAGGCCCGCATTTCGCATGCTGCTGCTTTTCAGCTTGCTAAAATTTATTCAAAAGTGGTTGCCAATCCAAAATTTAGTTGTATCTTTGCACCCGCGTTGGCAACATAGTGCGCTCTGGCGCATTCATTTGTCGGCCAAAGGATATTTTTTTTATTAACTTAAAACAATCAAATCATGTATTTGGATTCTGAGAAAAAGAAAGAAATCTTTGGCACATACGGAACGTCTAACACTGATACTGGTTCAGCTGAGAGCCAGATTGCTTTGTTCTCATACCGTATTGCCCACTTGACGGAGCACCTCAAGGCTAACCGTAAAGATTATAGTACACAGAGAGCTTTGACAATGTTGGTAGGAAAGCGCCGTTCACTCCTTAACTATCTTAAGGACCGTGACATCAACCGCTACCGTGCAATCGTTGCCAAGCTTGGCTTGCGTAGATAATTTGCGCAAAGAATGGTTAAAGGCGAGACTTTTGTTGAAGTCTCGCTTTTTTATATCATTCAGCACATCCCTTAGGGAATATCCCTTAAAGCCAATCAGAACCTGATTCTTTGTTTCGGATTCAAAAAACATATATAACCTAACGATTTCCCATGCAAAAAATATCTGCAAAAAAGGGGCTTTTTGCCTTGTCGCCGGTGGCGGTGCTGCTGCTCATATACCTTGCCGGGTCGCTTGTAGTGGGCGACTTCTATAAAATTCCAATCTCTTTTGCTTTCTGCATAGCATCGGTATATGCCGTGCTTGTAACGCGCGGCACTCCTTTCATGGAGCGGGTGCAGTCGTTTTCAAGAGGGGCAGCCAATCATAGAATCCTCTACATGGTGTGGATATTTATTCTTGCAGGCATATTCGCCCATGTGGCGGGCAAGGCCGGTGCTGTGGATGCTACGGTAAAGCTTACGCTGAATGCAATTCCCGGCAATTATCTTCCTGCAGGAATTTTCCTTGCGTCATGCTTTATCTCAATGTCCATAGGAACTTCTGTGGGAACAATTGTGGCGCTGACCCCGGTTGTTACCTCTCTGGCTGCCGAAATGGAGTGCAACACGGCATGGCTGGTAGCTATTGTGGTGGGAGGCTCGTTCTTCGGTGACAATCTCTCCTTTATTTCCGATACAACGATTGCTGCAACGCAGACTCAGGGCTGTTCTATGCGGAGCAAGTTCATTAACAACATTTCGCTTGTGCTCCCGGCTGCAGTAATATGCCTGCTCATATACGCCTTTAGCGGCAATGGACTTGAGAATCACGAGACTGCTTCAGTCTCTTTCGCCGAAGGCGTGAAGTGCGTGCCTTACCTCATTGTCATTGTGTTGGCATTGGCGGGAGTGAATGTGCTTGTTGTGCTCTTTGCCGGAATTGCCATTGCTGCCAGTGTTGGGCTCTTCTTTGGCGCATTCGGCTTTCAGGAATTCTGCGCTGCGGGTTACGATGGCATTGTGTCAATGAGCGGGCTGATAATTGTTACAATGCTTGCAGGCGGCATGCTTGAATTAGTGCGAGTAAATGGGGGCATAGACTATCTTGTGCAGATTACGACATCGCGTCTGCATTCAAGGCGTGGCGCAGAATCGGCAATAGCATTGCTTGCAGCCCTTGCCAATGTGTGTACCGCCAATAATACTATAGCAATTCTCACTGTGGGGGATATTTCGCGCGACATGTCAAGGCGTTTCTCAATATCGCCCAGGCGTGCTGCAAGTCTGCTCGATACCACTTCGTGCTTTGTTCAGGGGGTGCTTCCCTATGGCGCACAACTGCTTATGGCAGCAGGGCTGTCATCGCTCTCTCCTGTACAGATAATACCGTATCTCTATTATCCTATGTTCATAGGCGCGGCAGTGGTGCTCTCCATAGTCTTTGGGAGGGGCCGCAAGGAATCAATTGTCCGTGCTTAGCATGTGGAAGGCTAATTTGCGCTGAATGTCCTTGATGTTAGTCTTTCTGCTGAACTCCTGGATGTATGGTTCTGTGCTGCCGTTTATCCATATCTTCATAACGCAGTCAGTGTCCAGTGTTCCGTTTGTCTCAATAAGAAAGTGGGTGATAGATCTGTAGGGAATTGTGTGATATTCGCGCTTTTTCCCTGTAATGCCCTGTATGTCCTCTATTATGAGGCGGTGGGTGGTGAAAATCCATTTGTCGCGGAACAGCCGGTATGCATCCTCTATCCTCTCCCCCGGGAAAAGTATATGCTCAAATTCCTTTGCTAAATCGCTGATGCTTACTTCTGTAGCGTTGCCGATAAGGTTGTTTATAAGTCCCATATTGCTTTCTGTTTTGATTTGTGCTGTGTACTTGGCGCAAACATACACAAAAAAATATTTTATGTCAAGTTTGTGGCGGTAAATGTGCTGTGTTTATGATATATAAAAATATGCGCGCCGGCCGGCGCGCATATTTTTATATATCGTAAGCAATAGGTTACTTCACTGCAACCTTTGCCGAACGGATTACATTGCCTTTCTGCATCTTAACGACGTAAACGCCTGTTTCTACAGCAACTGTAGCGGGGTTCAGTACAAAGTTAACCAATTTGCCATCGGCTGTGTAAATCCAAGCCTTGTCTGCATTGTTGAAGTCAATTGCGCCTTCAACGCCCTCGGCTGTAGAAACCTCGCCTGCTACAACATCCTCAACAGATGTGTTGCCTTCAAGGCACTCTGGCTCATCAGCTACACCCTGGTCGCGTGTGTCGGCTGCGGCACGGCCTGGGTTGTTACCTGTAATCTTTACGCCGAAGTCAATTGTGAAGCCCTTGTTTGTCAAGCCTGTTGGATTGAATGCTCCGGCAAACCATGCATCAGAGAATACAATGCGCAAGCGGCTGTCGCCGGGAGTTGCATCTGCAGGTACTTTGAACGTAAATGTGATGCCTGGACTCTGAATTGCCGGTGTCGCAGCCTCGTGTGTACCAACGAAGAATATACGCTCGCCCTCAGGGTCAACCTCTGTGATGCCCTTGTCAATTTCAGCAGCTGTTCTCTCTACAGGCAGCGGGTGGTCAAAGTCGCCACTGCCATTGAGGTCGAGCCATCCACCGCCGTAGCACCATTTGAGACCATCATCATAGTTCGCGCCTCTGATAGTCATTGTAATTTCCTGTCCCTGGTTGATTTCAAGTACATGGTCGCGTGCATCGGCATACTGTGTACCGTCGGCAACCGGGCTGCTTGCTGTGTAGTTGAGATTCTTTGTAGCGCCTGTTGTTGTAACAAGGTCAACGTAGCGCTGTGCGCGTGCATTTGCAATGCCGCTTGAAGCAGGGTCAATCTGGCTTACGCCGTATGTGTCCTCTTCAACCTTTTCGGGAAGGTCGGCCTGGTTGCCGCGTGGAACTTCTACCCAAACAATAGGAGAGTATGTCTTGAGGTCAGTAGAAACTGAACGTACACCAATAAATGGAACGTCGTTCACGCTTGTAAACTCAATGTTACCCACAAATGTTGCCCACTGTGATGTAGTACCAACCTGCGCTACTCTGCCATCTTCTCCATTTTTGTACATAATCTCGAAGTGGCTGATGTTTGCCTCGTCATTGTAAACCAGGCCCCAGTCAGCGCGTGTCTTTGCTACTGCGTCTACGTTCCAGTGGAGCTTAAGGTTCATTGATGTCTTTGTCTCATTCTTTACCTCAGCAACAAGGTCCTTTACGTTGGCAGGGTCTACTTTGTTGTTGTCGTTGATTTCAAGTTTTCCAACATAGAGCTGGTAGTCGTTGTTGTTGCCCTTTACGCGCAAGCCAATGCGTTCAATAACATCGCCACTTGCAATGCCTGTGAGGTCAAACTTCTTCTCTTCCCATGTTTTTCCGGACACATTGCCCACTGGATACTCCTGCCAAGCATTGCTGCCCTGCTTCTTTACAATGAGGTAGAGGTTTGTTGCCTGTACATCCTTCAATGTTTTTACGGCAACCTTTGCGTATGCGCCGCTGCCGGCCTTGAGTGATGTCTTGTAGAGGATGATGTCGGTGCCTTCGGATGTTGCTGCGCCGGTGAGCTCAATACATGAACCGCCTGTGTATGCATCGAGGTGTGTGTAGTTTACGTCAACGTCTGTGCTTACTGTTGTAGTGCCAGTCTTGTAGCGCAGCCAGCGGTATGTGGGAACAATGTCCTGTGAACCCATGTTGTACCAGCCGCTCTTGTGCGCCATCTTGCCCTTATAGAAGTAGCGGTCGCCATTACCCAATGTGAAGTGTGTGCCGAATGGGAGATTGCCCTGAATTGCCGAGCGCTCGGGAATCCAGTGTGCCATACCTGCGAAGGTCTGCAATGGAAGCTTGCCGTCTGCAGCTACCCAGTTGTTTCCTTCATTGCTAAGGGCTGGCAAGTTTGCCGGGTTGCGGTTGCCGCCTGAGAAACCGCGCTCAAGCAGTCTCTGGTAGTTGCCCTGGATGTCATATACACCATCACCTGCGTTGAAGCTGTAGAAGCGGCTCTGGTCGTGCTCGCCCCAAAGGCAGATGTTGCAGTTGTTGCCTTCAAGGTTTGTCCAGCGACGGTCCATGCTGGCAATCCATACACCTGCATATAAGCCATCAGCCTCGCCGTAAGCAGCTTTTACAGCTTCATATGTTTTGTCAAGGTTGTATGCAATATCATTAGCTTGATAATTGAGCATCAAGTCATGTGTTTTGCCGTTAGCCTTTGTTCCGTAAAGGTAGTCAATGTTTGCAGAACTGTTTGTCAACTCTGATACAGCACAGTATATTGCGCTGTGATAACTGTCAAAACCACACTCTGTCGCATATCTGTAAAGCGCCTTGTGGAACTGTACAACATCTTTGTCGCTGTAGCCTGTATCCTCCCAGTTGTAATTGATGCCGTCAGAGCCAAAGAACATCAGGATGTTGATTAAGGGCTTTACGTACATGTAATCGCCGTTTGCATCCTTCTTGGAGATAAGTGCTTCGTAAGAAGCGGCTCCCTCTGTGCGGCCTCCTGTTGTGTCAAAGAACTTGATGCCGCTCATAATGTCGGTACCGTTGCGGTGTGCTGCATCAACCCATGCGCCAGGAGCTGTGAATATTGAGTGATTCCAAGAACCCCATAGGTTTGTATATTGCCACATTGAGAACACGTCGGCATTGAATTTTGCTTCGGGGTGGCCTACTGCGCCATCCTTACCGTAATCCATTGGTATGTTCAGGAAGAGGTTTCTTCTCTCAAAGGTGTTGGCTCTCAGACGGTCGGCACGGCTCATGATGTTTGCACGGCGAACGTGTGAGCGTACAAATGCAATGTCTGACGCCTGAATGCCTGCGGCCTCGAACTCTTCCATTGTTGGGTAGTTGCGGCCCTGCTGAAGTGCATTGTAGAAAAGGTTCAAAAGAGCTTCATCGCCAAAGCCTGTAAAGTCATAAACATCTTCGGTTGAAGCAGACGAACCGTCAGTTACCTCCTCAATGATGTAGCTGTTGCCGGCGTCGGTTTTGGACCAAGTATCAATTACAAGACCTTCTGCGGTCTGATTGGCATCCTGCGAGTTCAGGTAAAGAGTTCCCAAGCCAAGCTTCCAAGGATAATTGGCGTTGCCCGAACTTGTGATAGTCAATGCCATGTATGGGTTTGCATTGTAACCGGTAGCAATGACATACTTCTCTGCACCTACACTGTAGAGGTAGTAGGTGCCATTCTTGTTCTCAATCTTGAACTGCTGGTTAGGGTCCTGTGGGTTGCGTGTAACTGCACCTACAGATTTTCCGTTGCTTGATGCAAGCTTTGTGACGTTAGCGCTGTAGAGCAGGAACGCACGCTCCGAACGGATGGTGTAAACCTTGTCATTGCTCAGCTGCGCCAAATCGGTCACAGGTGCTGCCTGTACTGCAAATGCTGCACACAGGAAGGAGATGAGCATAAAGTAAATCTTTTTCATAGATTCGTTTTTAATGGTTAGTATAAATTAAAATTATCTCTTTTTCGCAGTTTGTTTGTCTAAATTCCTCTAATTTGCAGTGGATGGTGTTAAATTTACAGCTGTAGTTCCAAACGACTTTCATAGTGTTATTTTGCAATGCCTGGCACCACTGTTCCATATTAGCAAATATAATTATATTTATTATAAAGTATGTGATTTTGGCAATAAAATTAGAGGTCTTTTAAGAAGTTTTTAGAAGCTGTTTAATTTTCTAAAAAGTATTTTCTTGCAGAAGCGAGTTTCGGCTATTTCGCTTTTCCTGCGGTAATTGGACTTGAAACAATCAATCCCCGCTGGGGGCGGGGATTGATTGTTTCAAGTTTTGTTAGAAGTTCGCTGCGTCAACGTCCCACCAGAGACGTGTAGCCTGCTCGTCCGGGCCTCCAAGCGCCGGAATGCCGCTGGCCTCAACCATGCTTGCTGCTACAGGGTCTGTTGGAACCCAAGGGATGCGGCGTATCATGTCACCCTGGTCAATTGAACCGTCGCCGTCATCGGCATTAAGTACAGGGAACATCTTGGGATAGCCGGTACGGCGCATTTCTGCCCATGCTTCAGTTGAAAGCGGGAAGAGTGCAATGTACTTCTGGGTTATAATCTTTTCGAGCTTGGTCTCGTTGTCGTCGGCCTCGTTCCATTTTACTCCGATGGTTGTTACGCTTGGCCAAGGCTCACCGTCGCCGATAGGGTCAACACTGACATATTCAACAGGCTTCTCCTGTTGCATATATGCATTTACATATCCTGAGTACTGTGAACCTGTCAATGGGTCCTCCATGAACGCATTCTGGATGCCGCGCTCATAGAAGAACTGTGCGCTGCCGCCCATCTCCCAGCCGCGGAGTGCGCCTTCGGCACGAAGGAAGTCAACCTCGGCCCATTTTATGAAGTAAGCAGGACAGCGCTTGCTGGCTACCACCTCGCTGCTGAAACTTGAGTAAGCCTGGCGCTTGTTGAGTGCGTATGTCTGGCCATCTCCTACGAGAACGCCTGCACGGATACCGCAAATGCGTGAACCCGCCGGCAGCACTTCGCCTGTCTTGGCATTAGGGATGTCATTGCTGTTAGGCAGGAACAGATACTTTGTATATGGGTGGTCAAGGCTCATGAGAAGGCTCTCAAATGATGCGCAAAGGCGGAGGTCACCCCATCCGTTGGCAATGTTCACAATAGGGTGTGTAAAGCTGTTTATCATAGGTATTACGCCGTGCTGGTCGTAAATGCCTTCGATTACGCCGCTTGCAACGGCCTCCTCGGCCCATTTCTTTGCGGTTTCTGGTTCAACCTTCACAATATGCATGGCCATGCGAAGCTTCAGCGAGTTTGCAAACTTTATGTATGAGTTGAGGCTGTAGTCTCCGCCAAGAAGCCCGTAGCTGGTTGTGAAGTTCTCGACAACAATGTTTTGAATCTTCTCCTTGTACCAGTCGGGGCGTGTCTCAAAGTGCTTGAGGCAGGCAACGATTGTGTCAATATTCTCTACAATGCCGTAGTAGATGGTTTTTACATCGTTGTACTCCTCGGGCTCCTGAGAGTTCTTCTTGTCCTCGAGGTATGTGTATGGTCCGGACAGGTCGGCCTGCTCCTGTGCTATAAGCGAGTAGTAGAGCAGGTTGATGGCCTTGATTTCAGGAATAGAGTCAACGAGCGGGTGGTTAAGCATTGGCATGAATGCATTCTTGGCCATTGTGTATGCGCCGAGAGGGCCGCCGTTGAATTCCGCTGATACGTTATAAGTAGAAGTCAGTGTTCCGTACATGAAGTCCTTGTGAGGTACGGTGAAGTACTGTGCATAAAGGTCCGGTCCAAGACTGTACTGGCGCTGGTAAGCGTGGTCACCGGGCATCTGTCCCTCTTTGCCGCCACGCATCATGTATATGCCGCTGAGGCACTGGCCAAAGTATCTGTACTTGTTTTGCAGCGTGTCTATCGCTGCATCTACACCTTCGGGTGTAGGCTGGTTGTGGTAAGGTATGCTGTCAACATTACCAACGTGGATAGTTGTCTCTGTTCCAATGACATTCATGTTGGCTTCGTCACCTGGGTCGTCATAGTCGAGACACGATTGCATTGCTATTGAGGCAAAGAACAGCGAGCCTGCCAGCAAAATATATTTCTTGTTCATAGTTTCAAAATTAGTTTAGTTGTTAATTCTTGCAATTGCTCTTTATTAGAGGTTCACCTTTATGTTGAGGCCAAATGAGCGTGCCGACGGATAGTTGAATACGTCAATGCCGCCCAAACCGTTTGCTGTTGACAATGATACGTCTGGGTCAACCGGTGAATCCTTGTAAAGGAAGAAGAGGTTGCGGCAAACGAGTGACAGGCTCAGGTTCTTGTTCTCGCCAAAGAGGTTGCGGAAAGTGTAGCCGAGCGAGAGTTCGCGCAAGCGGAAGTTTGTTGCGTCATATATGTAGTCGCCTACATAGCTTGAACCCACGAATGTGTAGTAGTCTTCAACCGATACAAGGTCGCGTCCGCCATTCAGATACATGCCAAGGCGTCCGTCCTCAGTGTAGATGCCGTTCTTCTCAGCATTGAGACGTGCGGCACCGCTGCGCTCTGATGAACCAATCTCGTCAAGATAGCCCTCGGTGAGCGAAACAACCTTGCCGCCGATGCGGCCATTGATGAGAACGTAGAGTGAGAAGTCCTTGTACTTGAATGTGTTTGACCAAGAGAGCTGGTATTTGCTGTTTACATTGCCGGCAAACTTCTGGAACTTCTTGTTTGAATCGCGTACGCGCAATTTGCCTCCGTCTGTTACAGATACATAACCGCCAAGTGATGGCTTGCCGTTAGTGATGTAAATGTCGCCGGCCTTGTTTACAAGTGTACTTATGACTTCGCCGTTGGCATCAGTTACAGGAGCGTTGCTGTAACGTGTCACTTCAACTTCGGTTGGTATGCGGTCTATAATTACAGTCTCCTTTACGGTGTATTTGTAAACATCGCTGTTATAGCGTGTAAAGTCTGTTATGTAAAGGTCGCCGTATGCGCCGCCCTTTCTGTAGAGCAACTGAATCTTTCCGCCGGCAATTGAGGTTGCCATATCCTTGTGGTTGCCCCATTTATCCTTGCTGGTTGCCTCAATCTCATTGTGGTTGTATGAGAAGTTTGCCGATGTCTGCCAGCGCCAGTTCTTGTTTATTTTCCAGTCATAGCCTACAGAGAGCTCAATACCCTGGTTGCGGATGATACCGCTGTTTACCGGCTGCATCTTGCCGTTTGTGCCGGCAACTTCGAGATATGACTTGTGCATTGCTGAATTATAATAGGTAATATCAAAATCCAGGCAGTCATCAAAGAACTGCATTTCAAGACCGGTCTCAAATGACTTTGTCTTCTCCGGCTCGGGAATAAAGAAGTTTCTTGAAGAAATGCCGGCAGTTCCAAGGACATTGTTTAAACGGATTGTGTTATAGAGGGTGTTAGGGATAGAGTTACCAACTTCAGAATAGCTCAAACGGTATTTTGCGTATGTGAACCATTCGGGCAGCTTTATCATGTCGCTGAGGATTGCGTTTGCACCTACGCCGAAGTATCCGTAGCTCTCGTCAGTGCCAAGGTATGAGAACTGGCGGAAAGGACGATACCAGTCCTGGCGGTATGATGCATCAACAAAAAGCACATCTTTCCATCCTACCTGCATTGTTGCAAGCGCAGCCTGGTCCCAATTTGAACTCTTGCTCTTGCTTGTTACACCTGCTCCGCCATAGTTTGGCTCAAACATGTTTATACTTGTCGGTATGCCTACTGCAACACCGCCTCTGTGCATGTCGTCGGTTGCATTGCCAAGGTATGTGCTTGTTGCATTGCCCTTGATTGTGTGGCCTACATAACCGGCTGTAGCAGAGAGTGACCAGTCTTTTCCGAACTCCTTGTTATAAGAGAGCATGTAGTCGGTGTATATCTCATTTGTACGGCTGTTGTCAAGGTAGTATGTGCCGTAACGATACATCTCCGTGTCGTACCATGTAGTAGCGTAGCGGCCGCCCTCTGCCTGGTATTTAGAGTGGTCAATTGAAACGCGTGCCTGGAAGTTAAGTCCTTCAAGAATATTTACTGTAGCATTGAAAGATGCAGAGAAACGCTCTTCGTTGCTTGTTCCAAAGTTCATGTTGGTCAGCCAGTATGGGTTGTTGATAGCCGGAGACTGGAATGCATACTGCTGCATAGGGCCTTCAAGAAGTGCATGGTCTCTGTGCTCAAGCCACAAGCCGCCTATATCCTCAAACCAGTTCTGAGTGCCCTCGCCCTCAGCATTGCCCGATGACCACCACTGTCCCTTTGCCGAGTAGTTGTCCTTGTAGTATTCCATGTCAACGTCGCGTGGCGCTGTGTAGAGGTGGTAGATGGGGTTGCCCAATGTACCGCCGCCGATACGGTTCTTTGTCTTTGCCTGATTGTAGTTTACGTTTACGCCCAATGTGATGCGGTCCCAAAGCTTATAGTTCTGGCGGAAGGCAAATGTGTTGCGGTTGTAGCGGTTGCTCTCAATCATGCCTATAGAGTGGGTGTTTGAGTAAGATGCATAAGTCTGTATCTTCTCTGTACCGCCTGACACTGAAATTGAATTTGTTGTGTTCACGCCCAAGTCATAGAAGTCGGCAATGTCATCATTTGCATAATTGCGCAGGTAGGCATTGAGCATGTGAGGCGTGCCGTCGGCATTTGTTGTCTGGAAATACTGCTTTTCTGCCGCATATTGGTATATGTGCTTGCCGTTGCCGCTCAAACGGTCGCCCCAGCTGTTGTTGAGCAGTGTGCTGTTTGCCGAACGGTAGCCGCCGTATGCGTTCTGCAGTTCGGGTGTAAGCAGAGGAGTGTCAAATGTTGTGTTTGAGTTGAATGTAATCTCCATCTTGCCCTCTTTACCCTTCTTGGTTGTAATCATTACAACGCCGTTTGCTGCGCGTGAACCGTAAAGGGCTGCTGCGTTTGCACCCTTGAGCACGTTCATTGACTCAATGTCATCAGGGTTAATCATTGACAGCGGGTCGCTTCCCTCAGTGTTGCTGCCCGATGTAAGTGTTGCAGGGTCGCCAATCTGGCCGCGGATGCTGTTTGTCATAGGCACACCGTCCACAACAATAAGCGGAGCATTGTCGCCCATGATTGACTTGTTGCCGCGAAGAGTGATTTTTGATGCACCTCCGGCGCCTCCGGCACTTGGAGTGATGGTGATACCTGATACTTTACCCTCAAGCGAGTTGATAAGGTTTGCATCGGGCGCCTTGAAGAGTTCGTCAGCCTTAATCATTTGGGTAGCGTATGTAAGTGACTTCTCCTTACGCATGATACCCATGGCTGTTACAACAAGCTCTTCGAGCTGGTTGTCTTCCTCTTTGAGTACGATGTTCAAAGTGCCTCCGTTCCATACGACATCCTGGCTTACATATCCAATGAGGTCGGCGCGCAGTGTCGAGCCTTTCTTTACGTTCCTCAGAACAAATGTTCCGTCAACATCCACGAATGCAGAGTTCTGAGTGCCTACAACAAAGACCAATGCTCCGATAAGCTCTTCGCCTTTGTCCGATTTTACTGTACCCTTTACTGTTCCGTACTGATTGTCTTGCTGTACGGCGGTTGTGCTTGCCCATGCCGAAGCGGGCACGAAGGAAAGCGGAATTCCAATGAGGGCTGCTGCAGCCAGCGACCTCCCAACCAATCTTAGTAGTTTCATATTGTTTTTTTTATTTCGGGGCTGCTTGCTTTTTGAAAGCAATTTCGCCCCAATGGTTAAAGTTTAATAAGTTTTTCAGTATAATCGTAAAATTATGATTTTTTGCGGTCTGTTATACCTATTTTACCAATTTCAAAAGTAGTTAAATATTTTTCTTGTTGAAATATTTTTGCAGTTTTTTGTATAATATTTTTAGGAACTGTTTAAAATAGTATTCTTCCTATAAGAAAATATTTTCAGGAATCTTAGATAATTTTATAGTTCCATCCATTAACATACAGCAAAGGGAGTGCATCATACGCACTCCCTTTGCTGTATAAGATATTGGCATGTTTGCCGTTATTTTGTGTAGAATCTGATTTCTTCTATGTCAAGATATAATTTTTTAGTTCCCTCTATCTGATGATAAAGGTCTCCGTTCTGTGTGCATTTTGTCCAACTGATCTCTTTGGGATTGAACACGATATGTTCGCATAATCCATAATGATAACCATGCTCCTCAACGCCATGATACCATTTGCGGAAAACATCTTCCCCGTCTATCTCAAAAAAATAATTGCCATTACTGATGGAACATGATAAAAGAGCATTGTTATAAGGGGAGATGTATTCCCCATGGCTTGACGCCAAGTAATAACTCTCACCTTTCTTGTTTGTGAATCTGTATATACGGTTCTCTGATCCTGTATGTAGAATCTTTTCACCATTTTCATTGATTGTCACAATAAAATTGAACTGAGGTTGGTAATTACCTGGATAGTTTTCTTCTGTTTCTTTCTTCAAGTCGATTATTGCGGCCCTGCCGTCATCGGTTACCATATCTGTCAGCATCCTTATGTCGGGGCATAACCTTACTGTCTGTTCCATTAGCCTGAAACATAGAAGATTCCATATTAAAGGTGTACCGGCCTCACTCTCTAACATTGAAGCCGTGTGGTAAATTGTAAAGAATGCTTCATGGATTTTCTCTTTTGGAAATGTCCGGAGTTTGCCTTCGGAGTATAACTGTAACTCTTTGATGGCATCCCGAAAATTTTCGATACACTTGTCTCTGGTTTCTAAGTCTCCAGGTTCATAATGCCATCCTTCAACTGCAATTATCTCGTCCGGAACCTTTGCGAAGTATTCCACCAGATTGTCAGGTTCCGGAATGGGGTCATGTCCACGGTTCGATAGGAATCTATGACCGGCAACCTCTTCGTAATACGCTTCGGCGGCTTTATAACCTGCTAAATATTCTCCTGTTAAATTCCATAAGGATTCTATCTCTGCACCTGCATTGAAATAGCCTGTTTCATCCCCATCTTCGTTATTATATCTGTTTGCAAGCGCTGTGCCTGCAAACAGATATAAAAAGGAAATCATCAGAATTAAAATCCTTCTGTTCATAATCATCTTATCGTTGTTCTGAAGGTTATGAGATAATTTCTTACTTGATTTCCCAAATTTCGTTAGTCTCGAGCAGCTCGCTGAAGTTGTGATACTTCTTTGCGCTCTTGACCTCCTCTACCTGAGCATGCACAGCGTCGTTGTAGGTTGTTGCTTCTACATCGCGTATCACGCCCAATGCTATGGGGAAGTCTGGGCCTTCCATGAGGGCGAGCTTCAGTTGCAGGGTGGTGTCCTTGCAATGAGCATCGTGGACAAGAATGTCGTTCTCGGTGATGCCGTTCTCTCCAATTCTCACCACCTTCAGGCCGAATCCCTCCTGCATAAGTCCGAACTCGCGGTTCTCGCCGAAAATCATTGGCTTGCCATGCTCAAGATAGATGGCATTCTTTGCGCGTCCCTCCTTGGTGTACACGCTCTCGTGAGTGCCGTTGTTGAAGATTACGCAGTTCTGCAGAACCTCGGTTACCGATGCTCCCTTATGCTTGGCCGCAGCCTTCAGGCACTCTACTGCCGCACCCATGTCAGTGGCTACGCAGCGGGCAAAGAAGTTGCCTCGTGCTCCAAAGCATAGCTCAGCAGGGCGGAACGGGTCCTCTACTGTGCCGTAAGGAGATGACTTGCTCACAAAACCGCGTGCCGATGTGGGCGAGTACTGGCCTTTGGTAAGACCGTATATGCGGTTGTTCAGCAGAATCATGTTCAGGTCGATGTTGCGGCGTACTGCATGAATAAAGTGATTGCCTCCTATGGCAAGTCCGTCACCGTCGCCTGATACCTGCCAAACAGTAAGCTCGGGGTTGGCAACCTTTGCGCCTGTGGCAATTGCTGCCGAGCGTCCGTGTATGGTGTGGAAACCGTATGTGTTCATGTAATAGGGCAGGCGCGATGAACATCCAATGCCCGAAATTACTGCAATGTTATGTGGAGCAACTCCAAGTTCGCTCATTGCCTTGTGCAATGCGCCCAAAAAAGAGTGGTCGCCGCAGCCCGGACACCAGCGCGGCTGTCCGAATTTGTAATCTTGTGCCTTATAATCGCTCATTTCTTATTCCTCCATAATTTTAGTGAATGCCTCAACAAGTGCTGCAACTGCGAAAGGCTGTCCTTTCACCTCGTTGTACTTGTGTAATTTCAATCCCTCGAACTTTGTGTGCAGATAGCCCGCGAACTGGCCCATATTCTGCTCTGCCACAACAATCTTGCTGTATTTGCGCAGAATTGCCTCGGTGTTCCTTGGAAGCGGGTTAATGAATTCAAAATGGGCAAGCGCCACCTTCTTGCCATTGCTGCGCATCTGCTGCATGGTCTCGCACAGGTGTCCGTATGTGCCGCCGAATCCTACAATCAGCAGTTCGGCATCCTCGTCGCCTTCAACCCTCTGCTCAGGTATGCAAGCGGCAATTTTCTCTATTTTTCTTGCCCGGGTTTCTACCATGCTGTGGTGGTTCGCAGGGTCGTTGCTTATGGCTCCTGTTGCGGCGCTCTTCTCAAGGCCTCCGATGCGGTGCGCGAATCCCGGAGTTCCCGGCACGGCCCAGTAGCGGACATCTGTCTCTGGATTGCGCTTGTAAGGCGTCCAGCCCTCCTGTATATCTTCGGTAACGTAAGGAGGAACAATTGCCGGGTATTTCTCAATGTCGGGGAGCTGCCATGCTGCCGAACCGTTTGCAATGAATGCGTCGCTGAGCAGGATAACCGGGGTCATGTGCTCCACGGCAATCTTGCATGCAGCAAAGGCTGCGTCAAAGCAGTTCGTGGGTGATGTTGCGGCAATTACGGGCATAGGGCTCTCGCCGTTGCGTCCGTAAAGCGCTTGCAGAAGGTCGGTCTGCTCGCTCTTTGTTGGCAGGCCGGTAGAAGGACCGCCGCGCTGAACGTCGATTATTACCAGCGGAAGCTCTGTGATTACAGCAAGGTTTATCGCCTCGCTCTTGAGGCATATTCCCGGGCCTGATGTTGATGTGCATGCCAATGCTCCTGCGTATGCAGCGCCTACTGCCGATGCGCAGCCTGCAATCTCATCCTCAGCCTGCATTGTAACCACTCCCATAGACTTGTGCTTTGCAAGTTCGTGCAGAATGTCTGTAGCAGGGGTGATGGGGTATGAACCAAGGAAAAGCTTCATGCCGGCCTTTTCGGCAGCAGCCATAAGGCCGTATGCTGTCGCTTTGTTGCCGTTAATGTCCATGTAGCGGCCTCTCTTCTTGCTTGCATCGCTCTCCACTCTGTATGTGTGTGAAATTGAAGTATGGGTATTGTGTCCCATGTTGTATCCGGCGTTCAGCACCTTTATGTTCGCCTCGGCAATCTCAGGCTTCTTTGCGAATTTTGCGCGCAGCATGCCTTCGGCCAGCGAAAGGTCACGGTCGTAAATCCAGCAAACCAAACCGAGCGCGAGCATGTTCTTGCAGCGCAGTATGCTCTTGTTGTCCATGCCGCTATCCTTTAGCGTTTCCTGGCACATTGAGGTAATGGGGCAGGGGACAACCTCGCATGTTATGCCTAACTCCGCAATCGGGTCATCGGTCTTGAATTCGGCCTTCTGGAGGTCTTTCTCTGTGAATGAGTCGCTGTCTATGATTATTGCTCCAGCAGGCTTGCAGTGCTTGTGCTGTGTCTTGAGTGCGGCCGGGTTCATTGCTACCAGAATGTCGCATTTGTCACCGGGCGTGAGAACCTTGTCAGCGCCTATATGCACCTGAAAGCCGGATACGCCTGTCAGCACTCCTTGCGGGGCGCGAATGTCGGCGGGGTAGTCGGGGAATGTACAGATGTCATTTCCGACTGTTGCCGAAATTGTTGAGAAAATGTTGCCGGCAAGCTGCATGCCGTCACCGGAGTCGCCCGAGAAGCGTACTACAATGCTGTCGGCCTTCTGTGTTTTTTCTTTGTCTGCCATTTTGTGAATATGTTATTATGGTTAGTTTCTTATTCTGCTGCCAAATTTCGCAAACATTTATGAATTTATGAAATCTTTATGGGGAAAAATACACAGCGGTGTGCAAGTCGCTCCATTGCTCCGGAAAACTTGCAGCGTTTATATAAGCGTTAATATATATGTATAGCAAAAGCCAGAACCTCGAGGCCCTGGCTTTGCTATGGGAGAAACTGTCTTTACATTTCATCCATTCCTTCCATTTCTCCATATCCGTTTTGCTGCGTTTCGCTTTGCTTGCGCTTAGGCATCTTCGCCTTCATGTTTCCGAAACTGTAGGTCAGGGTGACGCTGAATCTGCGTCCGCCGCGGGTGCTCTTTGAGTCGCGGTAGAAACTGCTGTTTTCGGTAACTGAATGCCAACCGCGCGAGTTCAGAAGGTCGCGGACGTTGGCGCTTATGCTCCAGTTTTTGTTAAATGACTTTCTCAGGCCGATGTCGAGCGAGTAGTTTGGCTCGCGGTATCCCTGTGCTACAATGCGCTTTGCGTTGTAGCGGCCTGTAACCTGCATCATTACGCTCCAGGGAAGCACTACGCTGGCAGTCATGCGTGCATTCCATGAGAAATTCTCGTCGGCCTCGCCTGTAATCTCCTGTCCGTATATGTTATACTTGAAAGCATCCAGCTTGTAGTAGAAAAGGTTAACCGTGGTGGTAAGGTCAAGGAACTTGAAGAGCTTGTTCTTGCCAACAATCTCAAGACCGGCCGACTGGGTGCTTGCAACATTTTCGTGTGTGCTATATATGACCTTGCCTTGGCTGTAGCTGATGCGCTCTATCACATCGTCGGTGGTGCGGTAGTAGCCCGAAACGGAGAGCGTGTGCCTGTCCCAGTTCTTCAGATAGTTAATTTCGTATGCGTTTGAGTACTCCGGAGTAAGGTCGGGGTTACCGAAGGAGATGTTGGTTGAGTCGCTGATATTCTGGAAACTGTTCAGCTGCCCGCCCCATGGACGGCGCAGGCGGCGTGTGTAGTTGACCTGAATCTCCTGCCCCTCGCTTATCTCATAGCTGAGGAATGCGCTCGGGAAGAGCTTGAAGAAATCCTTGCTTGTGTATCCGGGCAGCTGTCCGCTCTGCTCCTCGGCATATCCGTATGAGCGTGTCTTTACATTCCAGTACTCGCCCCTGAGTCCCACCTGGAAACCGAACTTGCCTGCACGGCCCGAATAGGTTGCATAAAGGGCATGTGTGTTCTGCTTGTAGCGGAACTTGTTGTAGAGTCCTTTGTCGAGCACCTCGTGCGCCTCGTCGCTGTATGTGATTACCGGGCTCTTGTCATCGGATAAATCGCCCTTGTAACCGGCCTCAATGCGGTGATTGTCATTTATCTTGTACTCATAGTCGAGCTTTATCTCAGTGTTGCTGCTCTTGTTCTCGCCGTCCTGGAACTGGTATGTGGAATAGGATGTGGTGTCGTTGCCGAAAAGCTCGGTGGTCTGCCTGTAGACAGCGTCACGCTTCTGCTGCCACACATGGTGCCCCACAGAGAAGTCAATGAAGTGGGTGTCGCTCCAGCGGTGGGTGTAGCCTAATTCCACATTGTACATTCTTGGGCTGCCCTCCTGGGAGGTATTGCGTGTCATGCGTCTTGTGGGCGCGCTGTATGTTCCGTCGCTGCCAATCTCTCCGCTCTCGGCAACAATGCTGTTCTTGTGCTTGCCGCTTCCGTACATTCCCATGAGGTTGGCATAGAACTCGTCCTTTTCGGTAAAGCGCCAAGTGAAGCCGGCACGGCCAAATATGTTGTTGGGATTGTGGCTGCCTTTGTTCTTCTGGTTCTGATAACTGCTGTTGCTGCCGAAATAGCGCGTGTTGGTATAGCCGTCATTCTCAAACTCCATATTGCGGTAGTTTAGTCCCGCATAGGCATCGAACTTTCCGCTGCTGTAGTTGATGTTGCCGCCGGCATTGTATCCGCCTTCGGTGTCGCCGCCGGCCTGTACGCTGCCGTAGTAGCCGGCCTTGCGGTTACGCTTGAGTATGATGTTGATGATGCCGGCTGTTCCTTCGGGCGAATGTTTTGCCGATGGGTTGGTGATTACTTCAATCCTTTCTATTGAACCGGCGGGCATCTGCTGCAGTATGTCGCCCTGGTTGTCTGCGGTAAGTCCGCTTGACTTGCCGTTTATCCATATTGTGACGCTCTCGCTTCCGCGCAGTGAGACAACGCCCTCGTTGTCAACCTCAACCGATGGAATGTCTACAAGAACGTCGCTTGCCGAACCGCCGGTAGAGGCAATGCTTTGGTCAACTGTGAATACCCGCTTGTCAATCTCAAAGCTCATCTGCGAGCGCTGGTCGCTGACAACGAGCTCCTTGAGCATCTTGCTGTCGCTCTTGAGCACTATGCGGCCAATGTCGTGCCTGCTGCTCTTCTTTGTAATTGAAACTTTGCGGGTGTCGCTAAGGTAGCCTACAAATGAGATGTTTACAACGTAGTCGCCCTCTTTGAGGTCGGTGATTGTGAATTTGCCGTTCTCGTCGGTGCTGCAGCCTTTGATCACAGTGGTCTCTCCCGGCTTGGTTACTGTGATGTTGGCAAATGAAAGCGGCTCTTTCTCCTCGCCGTCAATAATAACTCCCGAGATTCTTCCCGATACCTGTGCAATCATCTGCAATGGCAGCAGGAGTGTAAGCAGTAATAGTACTTTTCTCATTATTTATATTATATTTTTATCGTAATAAAACGGTTTTATGTGGGTTACTCAAGATACCTTGTCACTCCTCCGCTTATCTGCAAAAGGGATATTTCGCAAAGCTTGGTCTGGTATTCCACCGAGAGAAGTCTCTCCTCGGCTTCAAGCAGGCTCTGCTGTGCCTCTCGCATTTCAATTCCCGAAATGTCGCCGAGCATGTATCTCTCCTTTGCAATGTCGTGGTTTTCGCGTGCAGTAATCACATTCTGTTTCTCAAGGTTGAGCAGCTGTATGTTGTTTCTGTAGGCCTGCCACAGATTGCCTAATTCAGCTTTCAGGGCAAGTTCAAGCTGGTTGCGCCTGAGCTGGGCGTTCTCAATCTCAATCTTGGCGTTGCGCTTTTCGCGCTTGCGGTTGCCGTCCCACAGGTTGAATCCCACTGTTATCCCGGCATTGCCGCCCCAGTTGCTGTTGCGTATGTAGGTGTTGGTGTTGTATCTGTTGAATGCATAGCTGTATCCTGCGCTTAATTTTACATAGGGATAGTTGCGCGATACAATCTTCTTGTAGTCCATCTGGGCAAGTCTGCTGTTGCCGTCGGCAATCAAGAGGCTGGCATTGCTTGCAAGCATTTTGCTCCATAGGTCGGTGAAATTTAGCGTAGTGTCGGCCTCAATGTTGTTCTCGGTTATTTCAATGGGGGTGTACACCTGCTCAATTGCCATCATTTCGTTGAGGGCGATGCGGGATGCTATAACAACTGCCTGTTGCTTGATGAACTGTGCGCTGTCGGCGTTGAAGTCCACTTTTGCCTGCTGGTAATCAAGGCGTGAGAAGTTTCCGATGTTGTAGCGCTCCTCAACTATGCGCAGACGCTCTTTTGACAGCTGCACTGCATAGTGGTAGTTCTTGAGACGGCGTCTCTGCTGTATGAAATTGTAGTACTCGGCTGCCAGTCCGGCAATGAAGTCTTCAAGTTCGAGGCGGGTGTCAATCTCGCCCATGCGTTCAAGCTCCTTTAGCTGCTTGTATGTTGTACTTATCTTGAAACCGTCAAAGATAGTCCAGTCTACACCTATTCCGGCATTTATGTTGTGGGTCAGGGCGTTGCTTGTGGAGACATTCTCTCCTGTTGCGCGCAGCTTGCCGTCGCTGCTTGAAAGTGAGGCGTTGTAGCCTGTGCTTATGTCAACCGATGGCATATAGCCCGCATTTGCACGCGTTGCGTTATTGTGCGCAATCTGCTCCTCGTTGCGGCTTATGCGCAGCGAATAGTTGTTCTCTAATCCGGTTTCAATGCATTTTTGCAGTGTCAGTGTCTGGGCCTTGCCTGCTGCGGCGAATGCGAGCAGCATGATTAGAGTGAATATCTTGTGTCTCATTTCTTCTCCTTCTTTTTACGTTCTGTTGAAATGTAGCTGTAAATGGCGGGTACAATGTACATGGTGAGGATTGTAGATACAAGCATTCCTCCCACAACAGCCGTACCCATGGCTATGCGCTGGTTTGCACCTTCGCCGGTTGCTATTGCAAGCGGCAAAAGGCCAAGAACAGTTGATGCGCTTGTCATTAGGATGGGGCGCAGACGCTGGAGCGATGCGCTCTTTATAGCATCCATCTTCCCTTCGCCGCTCTCTTGCTTCTGGTTGGCGAATTCAACAATGAGGATACCGTTCTTTGCAACAAGGCCGATGAGCATTATTATGCCAATCTGGCTGAAGATGTTCATTGTTATTCCTCCCCAGTCCATGAACAGGAGTGCTCCGGCTATGGCAAGCGGCACGGTGAGCATTATTGTGAATGGGTCCTTGAAACTCTCGAACTGTGCGGCAAGTATAAGGTAAATGAGCACAAGCGCAAGAATGAATGCGAACATCAGGCTCGATGAGCTTTCGCGGAACTCCTTTGAATCTCCTGCAAGCGCGGTGCGGAAACTCTCGTCAAGAACCTCTTCGGCAATCTTGTCCATTTCGTCAAGGCCGTCACCGATGGTCTTGCCCTCGGCAAGTCCGGCCGAAACTGTTGCCGAAAGGAATCGGTTGTAGTGATAGAGCTTGGGCGGCGACACGCTCTCCACGAACTCGACAAGGTTGTCCAGCTGAATCATTTCGCCCTCGTCGCTGCGGATGTAAATTGATTTTACGTCGGTTGTGGTGTTGCGCTGGTCGCGGTTTACCTGTCCGATGATTTCGTACTGCTTGCCGTTCATGTGGAAATAGCCCATACGCTGTCCGCTGAGGCCGTATTGCAGTGTCTCGGCAACGTCGCGCACGCTTGCGCCCATTATTCCGGCCTTGTCGCGGTTGATGTTCACCCTTACCTCGGGGCTGCTGAACTTGAGGTCAACGTCGGCCATCTTGAATGTGGGGTTGTCGTGTACGCGCTTGAGGAATTCCGGCAACACCTCCTGCAGTTTCTCTATGCTTGTTGCCTGAATAACATACTGCACTGGCATGCTTCCTCGCCGGCCGCCAAACGATGACTGCTGCTGTACAAAGGCGCGCGCCTTTGTCTTCTTGCTCACAGCTGCGGTCAGTTTCTCGGCAACCTCCATCTGGGTGTAGTCGCGCTCGGCAATGTCATTAAGGGTGATTCTTATGTTTCCGCTGTTGCTTGACACGCGCGATGTAACCGATTTGGCGTCGGGCACAATGGAGTCTACAAGCTGGGCAATGTCCTCGGTGTAGTCGCGCATATATTCATAGCTTACACCCTCAGCGCCTCTTGTGTTTATGGTTATCTGCGAGCGGTCCTCAAGAGGCGCCATCTCCTCGGGTATTTTGCCCCAAAGGTGCCAAATGAGCGCGAACATGCCTATTGTGAGCGGCAGTGCTATCCAGCGTGCCTTAAGGAACAGGTTGAGCGACTTTTCATAAATATTGTTCAATCCGTTGAAGAACGGCTCTGTTTTTCTGTAGAACCACTGCTGCTTTTCCCTTTTCTTTAGAATTTTGGTGGCAAGCATTGGGGTGAATGTGAGTGCGGCGAAAGAGGAGATTATTACCGAACCGGCAACAACGAAGCTGAACTCCCTGAAGAGGCGTCCGCTTGTTCCCTCCATGAACACGATAGGCATGAACACGGCAACGAGTGTCACAGTGGTCGATATTACCGCAAAGAAAATCTCCTTTGAGCCTTCAATGCCGGCCTCCATGGGGTTCATTCCCTGTTCAATCCTTATGTATATGTTCTCCGTCATAACAATGGCATCGTCCACCACAAGGCCTACGGAGAGCACCACTGCAAGCATTGTGAGCACGTTTATGGAGAATCCTGCAATGTACATAATGAAGAATGCGCCGATGAGCGACACGGGAATAACAATACAGGGGACAAGCGTTACGCGCCAGTCGCGCAGGAAAAGGAAGATTATTATAATAACGAGTATGAACGCCTCGTAGACGGTGCTCTTCACTTCGTCAATTGATGCGCGGATGAACTTGGTGTTGTCGAATCCGTAAGTGTAATGAACATCCTCGGGAAGGTCCTTCTTCATCTGCTCCATGCGCTCGTATACGGCATCGGCAATCTCAATGTGGTTTGCGCCAGGCTGCGGAATTACAACAACGCCGGCCATTGGAATGCCGTCCATCTTCATGTAGCTCTTGAGGTCGGCCGGGCCAAGCTCCGCAATTCCAATGTCGCGTATGCGCACCACATTGCCGTTGCTCTCCTTGAGGATTATGTTGTTGAACTCCTCCGCTGTATGCATCTGGCCCATTGTGCGCAGCGTGAGCTCCATTGTGTTGCCCTCAATGCTTCCCGATGGCAGCTCCACATTTTCGTTTGTTATGGCATTCTTTACGTCAATGGGCGTTATGCCCTTGGCTGCCATCTTTTCGGGGTCAAGCCATAGTCTCATTGAGTAGCGCTTCTCTCCCCAGATTTGCACGCTGCTGACGTCGGGGATTGTCTGCAGCTGCTCCTTTACGGTGAGGTCGGCAATTTCGCTCAGTTCAAGCAGCGGACGGCTGTCGCTCTGTATTGCCACCATGAGAATGGGCATGGCGTCAGCATCGGCCTTTGACACCGTTGGAGGGTCGCAGTCGCGCGGCAGGTATCTCTGGGCACGCGACACCTTGTCGCGCACGTCATTGGCTGCTGTCTCAAGGTCAACCGAAAGGTCGAACTCAATGGTTATGCGGCACTGGCCCTGCTGGCTTACGCTGGTGAGCGAGCGTATTCCCGGGATGCCGTTGATGTTCTGCTCAAGCGGTTCTGTAATCTGGCTCTCGATAACCTCGGCATTTGCTCCGGCATAACTGCAGGTTACTGAGATTATCGGGTTGTCTACCGATGGGTATTCGCGTACTCCAAGCGTGCTGTATCCAATGACACCAAAGAGCACTATAATAAGTGTGAGCACCGTGGCAAGCACGGGCCTTCGTATGCTGAGTTCCGAAATATTCATCACTTTTTCCTTTGGAGTGTTATTGATATGCTGTTATCTTCACAGGCGAGCCGTTGCGCAGCTGCAATGTTCCCGATGTAAGTATTGTGTCGCCCGGCTCAAGTCCCTTGAGTATCTGCATCTCGCTTTCGGTGCGTATGCCGGTAACAACCTCAACCGGCATGGCCTTTCCGTTCTTGTAGGCAAACACCTTCATCTTGCCCATTTCGGGTACAATGGCTTCGGCGGGAACGACAATGGCATTGGGGAATTCCTTCTGCCTCAAGCGTATAGCAGCGTATTGTCCCGAAAGAAGCTCTCCGTTCTCGTTGGGGTAGAGCGCGCGCACAAGCAGCGTGTGTGTCACAGCGTCAAGGCTTGCCTCTGTTGCATACACCTCGGCGTTCAGCGTGTCAAGCCGCCCTTCTACGTTAAAGTCAAGCGCAGTGCCTTTCTTTATCTCTCCTGCATATCTTTCGGGGACGGAGAATTCTACCTTTATTGGCCTTACGGATGTCAGTTTTGCGATTACTGTTGTTGGCGATGCGTATGAGCCAACGCTCACCTGGCGGAGACCGATGACACCGTCAAAAGGTGCTCTAAGCTCAGTCTGCTCAATCTGCGCCTTTGTCTTGTCTATGTCGGCCTTCAATGTGGCAAGTTCTGTCTTTACAATTTCAAGTGCCTCCTTGCTCACGGCATCGCGCTGCAGCAGGGTGCTCTGTCTGTAGACGCGCTCTTCGGCAAGCGGAATCTGCGCCTGCAGACGCTCAAGCTGCGCTTGCAGCTCGGCATCGTTAACCTTTGCGAGAAGAGTGCCTTTCTTTACAAAACTGCCCTCCTTGAACTGTATGTCAGTAATTTTTCCTGAGGTCTCGAATGTGAGCTGCACCTCCTCGTCGGGTACAAGACGGCCTACGATGGGTATTTCATCAGTAAGTGTCTGCGGGGCAATGATTCTTGCATATACCTCAAGAACCTTCTTCTTGCCGCCTGTCTGCTTCTTTTCAGCCTCTGCAAGTTCCTCGTTCTGCTTAGGCTGCAGCTTGTAAAAACCAAATGCGCCCACTCCTGCAATAATGAGCGCCACAAGTCCCCATTTCAGATATTTGTTCATATATTTTTGTGTTTTTTGTTTTCCAATCTGCAAAAATACTCAATAATTTAGAGTAAATGGAGAGTTAAAGGTTTAATTTTAGAAATAATTTATTAGAAATTTATTCAGTATGTAGCATCAAGGCAATAAATGCGGCCAATAATTGCTTTTTTCTTAACTTTTTACTACCTTTGCCGCCGGAAATGTGCAGGGTGTTCCCTTGCGCTCTTGTGTTTGACAATATTAACGAAAAAACAGAATAGTTATGATTAATGCTCAGGACATTAAAATCGGTACCGCAATCCGCATGGATGGCAAGTTGTATTTTTGCATAGACTTTTTGCATGTAAAGCCCGGAAAGGGAAACACTTTCATGCGTACAAAGCTTAAGGACGTTGTTGACGGATACGTTTTGGAACGCCGCTTCAACATTGGCGAGAAGCTTGAGGATGTGCGCGTAGAGCGCCGCCCTTACCAGTATCTCTATCAGGAGGGCACAGACTATGTATTCATGAACCAGGAGACATACGAGCAGGTGAACATTGCAGCTGAGCAGATAAACGGTGTTGCCTACATGAAGGAGGGCATGACACTTGAGGTTGTTACCGATGCTTCAACTGAGACAATCCTTTTTGCAGACATGCCTGTAAAGGTTGTTCTTGCAATTACATACACAGAACCGGGCCTCAAGGGCGATACAGCGACAAACGCTACAAAGCCTGCTACACTTGAGACTGGCGCTGAAATCCGCGTGCCTCTCTTTATCAACGAGGGCGAGCTTGTTGAGGTTGACACACGCGACGGTTCATACGTTGGCCGTGTAAAGGCATAATAACCTTAGAAAAGTGAAGTTTTGTTATATTCTATAATTGTCCCGGTTTATAACAGGCCCGGCGAGGTCAAGGAACTTCTCGACAGCCTGTTGGCTCAGACGGTAAAGCCCTTTGAGCTGGTGATTATAGAGGATGGCTCAAAAGAACGATGTGATCATTTGCTTGGTCACTATCGTTCTTTTTTTACTATCCACTATTTCTACAAGGAGAACTCAGGCCGCAGCGATACCAGAAACTATGGCATGGCGCGCGCTGGCGGCGATTATATGCTCTTCTTTGACTCCGATGTGATACTCCCTCCCTTCTATTTTGAGAAGCTTGAGGCAGCTATGGCTGCCGATTATTGCGACTGCTTTGGCGGCCCTGACGCGGCTGACAGCTCTTTTTCTGATATGCAGAAGGCTGTGAGCCATGCGATGACCTCATTCTGGACAACGGGAGGAATCCGCGGAGGCAAGGCGGTAATGGAGAAGTTCTGTCCGCGCACATTCAACATGGGCCTCTCAAGGGCTGTATATGAGAAAGTGGGCGACTTCAAGGATATGATGGGCGAGGATATTGACCTTAGCATAAGGATACGCAATGCCGGTTTCAGCATCCGCCTTATACGCGAGGTCTTTGTATATCACAAGCGCCGCATCGACCTTCGCCGCTTCTACAAGCAGGTGAACAATTTCGGCCAGGCCCGAATATGGCTTCAGCTCATACATCCGGGCTCAATGAAGCTGGTGCACGCTGCCCCTGCGCTAATGCTTGTAATGGGCATTG
This sequence comes from Bacteroidaceae bacterium, assembly GCA_017516885.1. Taxonomy (GTDB): domain Bacteria; phylum Bacteroidota; class Bacteroidia; order Bacteroidales; family Bacteroidaceae; genus HGM04593. The sequence continues at coordinate 16,611 of JAFXAR010000074.1, read as the reverse complement.
CGCTGTTGGTTGCGTCAATATTCTGCCCATGGCTGCTGCTGCTGCCGCTGCTCTATGCGCTGCTTATATTTGGCGATTCGCTGCTCAAGGACAAGAATCTGAAAGTGGCGCTTCTGTCAGTGGTGGCCGCTGCTGTGCAGATAACAGGCTATGGAATGGGATTCCTGAAGGCTTTTTGGTTCAAGATGATACTCAAGCAGCCGCTTGAGACAAAAGAGAACCTTACAAAACTCTATAACAGAGGATAAAGGCTGTTTGCAATGGCAGAGGAGAAAACCAAACTGAGCATTAAGGAGTGGCCCATTGACGAGCGTCCGCGCGAGAAGGCCATGCTGAACGGCATTTCCACATTGAGCAAGGCCGAACTGCTGGCTATACTTGTGGGCTCGGGCAATGATGAGGATTCGGCCGTAGGGCTCATGAGAAAGGTGCTGGCATCATGCGGCGACAGCATTGCAATGCTTGCACGCCTTACAGTTGATGACCTTTGCCAGTTCAAGGGAATCGGTCCGGCAAAGGCAATATCAATAATGGCGGCATGCGAACTGTGGAAGCGCCGCGCCAAGGATGAGCGTCCGGAACTTGAGCGCATCAGGTCGTCAAAGGACATTTTTGCCTATTTTCATCCGCTGGTGTGCGATTCGCCGGTGGAGAAGAGCTTTGTTCTGCTGCTGAACAATATGCATAGGGTTATTGACCATGTGGAGATTGGCAGCGGCGGGCTTACAGCTACAGTGGTGGATATACGCTTGATTATGCGTGAAGCGCTGCTGAAGCGCGCGACGGCAATGGCACTATGCCACAATCATCCGTCGGGAAGCCTCAGGCCAAGCGGGGAGGATGACAAGCTAACGGCGAGCCTCGCTGCTGCGTGCAAGGTCATGAGCATCCGTCTGCTCGACCACATAATAATAGCAGACGACAAATATTACAGTTATAACGATGATAACCGAATGTAACCGTTTATGGAGAAGATAGAATTGGAAGAGAAAATTGTGGAGATGATAAAGACGGTCTATGACCCTGAAATCCCGGTTAACGTATATGACTTGGGACTTGTCTACCGCATTGAACTGAATGACGACTTTTCAGTGGATATTGATATGACGCTCACTGCGCCCAACTGCCCTGCCGCAGATTTCCTTATGGAAGATGTAAAGATGAAGGTGGAGTCAATAGAGGGCATAACAAAGGTTAACCTGAACCTTGTATTTGAGCCGGAGTGGACACAGGACCTGATGACCGAGGAGGCTAAGCTTGAACTTGGCCTGCTCTGACAGTATAAGACAAACACTTTGCATACAGCCTGAATATGAAAAAGATATATTTCCTTTCCGATGCCCATCTTGGTTCGCGCGCAATAGAGCATAGCCGCACCCATGAGCGCCGCCTTGTATCTTTCCTTGACAAAATAAAGGACAAGGCCGAAGCGGTGTACATGCTTGGCGATATGTTTGACTTTTGGTATGAATACAAAAATGTTGTGCCAAAAGGCTTTACCCGCTTTCTTGGAAAGGTGTCGGAACTGACCGACAGGGGAGTGGAGGTGCACTTCTTCACAGGAAACCACGACTTGTGGTGTCTTTCATATTTTGAGAAGGAGTGCGGCATGATTATCCATCGCCAGCCATGCGTGGTTGAGTTGAGCGGAAAGGTCTTTTTCCTTGCTCATGGCGACGAGTTCTCCACCGAAAGGAGTTTCCGTGTTCTGCGCTCAATTTTTCACAACCGTTTTCTGCAATGGCTCTTCTCGTCACTGCATCCGCGCTGGAGCATAAGCATGGGGCTCGGATGGGCGCGCCACAGCATGCTTAAGCATAAAGTGAAAGGCGATACTCCGTTCAAGGGCGAGGAGAATGAGGATTGTGTCAAATATGCAAGGAAATATCTTCAAACACACCCAACGGTGGACTGCTTTATCTTCGGGCACAGGCATATTGATGAGGATATGCCTATCGGAGAGACATCGCGCTGCATATTCCTGGGCGACTGGATTGGCACATTTGCATACGTTGTATTTGATGGTGTCACAATAGAGCGCAAGCACTTTGTTGAAGGAGAAAGCAAGGATTTGTAAATAATAATAGAAGACTGCCAGTTATGAATTTGAATCCGGGGGCGCTGCTTCAGGGCGGCAAGTACAGAATCGTGAGGTTTATAAAAAGCGGCGGATTTGGCTGCACTTACGAGGCTGTTCATGTTCTTTCCTGCTGCACGGTTGCTATAAAAGAATTCTTTGTAAGGGACTTTTGCAACCGCGACAGCGTTACCGGCAATGTGCATGTCCTGTCAGTGGGCAAGCAGGAACTGGTTGACAAGCTCTGCGGCAAATTCATCGATGAGGCCCAAATGATGATGAAAATGCGTTATCCGGGCATCGTGCGCGTGACAGATGTCTTTAAGGAGAACGGCACGGCTTACTATGTTATGGACTACATTGATGGCAAGTCGCTCGGCGAGATTGTTGCAGAGAATGGCCCGTTAGGAGAAGAGGTGGCAGTGGAGTACATAAAGAGTGTTGCGGCGGCGCTTAAATATGTGCATGGCAGGAACTGCCTGCACCTTGATGTAAAGCCTGCAAATATACTCCTTGCCAATGACGGCACTTTGCACCTCATAGACTTTGGTGTCTCCAAGCAATACGATGAGGTTGCCAATGAGAATACATCCACGCTAATGGGCAGTACACCAGGCTACGCTCCTCCTGAACAGACCGGAAACAGTCTGAGGAAATTCACTCCCGCAGCCGACATATATGCCCTTGGTGCAACACTCTACAAACTCTTGACCGGCATAACGCCGGTCAATGCCTCGCTGCGCTCCAGCGGCGAGGAGCTCGACCCATTGCCCCCAGCAATATCAGCCTCTGTCCGCCATGCCGTTGAGGCATCAATGCAAATGAACAAGAACAAGCGCCCGCAGAGCGTGGAAGAATTTATTGAGTTAGTGGAAAGTGAAGAGGTGAGAGTGGAAAGTGGAGAGTGGAAAGATGAAAGTGAAGAGACGGAAATTGCGAGCGATGCGACCAGCCTTTCAATGGGAACAGGCCAAAATGCAGCAAACGGCAACGCAGCAATTGAGGAAAATGAAATAGAAGTTGAAGTTGTAGAAACACCCTCTGTTGCCCCAGAACCTGCACCAAGACCTCAGCCCGAAGAGAATCAAAAGAAAAGCAAATGGCTTTGGATAATAATCCTGCTTGCCATTATATGCGGAGCAGCAGGCGGTTTTATGCTCCTTGGCGGCGGAAGCGATGTAAAGAAAGATTGCATTGTAAAAGACACCGCAAGGCAGATTAAAGAAAAAGCGGACGTGCTACAACCGTACAGCACGCTGAAAAAAGATACATCGCAGGAAGCAAATCTATATGCGCAAAATACACCTATAGAACAATCTGCAAATCTGCCGCAATCAGAGGAAGTAATTGGAGAAAGTATAACTGCTAATGAGGCATACGCAAAGGGACTGAGCGCATACAATAATAAGAACTATAAAGAAGCAGTAGAATGGTATCTTACGGCTGCAGAACAGGGACATACTGACGCACAGTACAATCTTGGTGTATTCTATGAGATTGGTGAAGGTGTTGACCAATCATGGCGTGAGTCTATAAAATGGTACCGTAAGGCTGCGGAACAAGGACATTCAAAAGCTCAGAATACACTTGGCGATCGTTATTATTCTTCTGCCTCCTACACAGAAGCAATTAAGTGGTATCGTAAGGCTGCAGCCCAAGGAAATATTGATGCTCAATTTTCTATAAGCGCTTGCTATAGTAATGGCGAAGGAGTCTCTAAATCTGAAAGCGAGGCTGTAAAATGGTGTCGCAAGGCAGCTGAGCAAGGGCATAAAGTTGCACAGTACCATCTTGGTGTAAAATATGAGAACGGAAGAGGAGTCTCAAAATCTATAAGTGAGGCTATAAAATGGTATCGCAAAGCAGCAGAACAAGGGGAGATAAATGCGCAGTATAAACTAAAAGAGTTTCAGGAAAAAAATAAAAAACTTTCCACTAAAGGCATCATCAACGGCCACGAATACGTGGACTTAGGCCTAAGCGTCAAGTGGGCCACCTGCAATGTAGGCGCAAGCAAGCCCGAAGAGTATGGCAATTACTACGCCTGGGGCGAAACCAGCACCAAGAGCAGTTACACAACAGACAATAGCAAAACTATGGGTGAAACGATGAATGATATAGGCGGCAACCCCACCTACGACGTCGCCCGCAAGCAGTGGGGCAGCACCTGGCGCCTGCCCACCAAAGCAGAGTTTGAGGAACTGCTCAGCAACTGCACCTGGACTTGGACAAAACAGAACGGTATAAAAGGCTGCAAGGTAACCAGCAAGAAGAATGGCAACAGCATCTTCCTGCCTGCTGCCGGTTGGCGTGGTGGTACGTCACTTTACAGCCAGGGGACTGGCGGTGACTACTGGAGTTCTACGCCTGATGAGGGTTTTTCCGACAGCGCGTACTACCTGTACTTCGGCAGTGGTAACCATAACACGAATTGGAGCAGCCGTTTCTACGGCCGGAGCGTGCGCCCGGTCTCAGAATAGCGAAGTCGCAGACTTCGCTATCGGCGAGTTCATTAGCGGTTGGTCGCACGAAGTATGGGTGAAACTCATGCCGTGCGGGCCGCGAAAAAATGAACGAGCCAATAGCCTCTATTACAGACTTCGCTATCGGTGAGTTCTGCAGCCATAGGTCGCGTGCCGCATAGACGCAGTTTATGCCACGCGGGTGGCTAAAAGCAAAACGAACCAATAGCTTCAAATTATAGACACGCTTTGCGGCGAATGGTCGCACGCAGCATCGCGCAGTGATGCCGTGCGGGGCGCCAAAAGGACATGATAGCACGAGAACAAAAAGAATATACGATAACAGTTTAAGGGTAAGTTGTGTTGAAGAATACAAAATGCTCATTTTCCCATTCTATATCTTTATTTGCTGCTAAAGAAGAGAACTGAGATTTGATGTTTTAATGACACGCTTTGCTGTTGTTATTCATAGTCTTTGTCATGCCGACCATACCTTAATAAAATAAATCAAAAGAGATTCTCGATGAGCGCAGCGAAATAACAGCATGTGAGGAATCTCTTATTTTGCGAGACTTTGAGTTCCCTCGCTTCGCTGTGGGATGACACAGCGCGCGGTTTGAGATTTTTATTACACTTATCTGTACTCTGTTCTCTGTACTCTGTTCTCTGTACTCTGTTCTCTGTAAAGAAGCGTTCTTACTCCGCTATCGGCATTGTGCCGAATTCCATGCTGAAGCCTGTTGCACGCTGCAACTCTACCCACGCTGCGGCTTTGCTCAGGAGCGCTCCAATATACTGGCGGCGCATTTCGCTTTCGTCGCGCTTTACAACAAGGTAGTCTACGAAAGATATTTCGCCAAGTTCGTATGCTCTTTTTTTGCTGTTTACTACAGATTTCATGTCGGCAAGCATCTTGTCCGAAAAGGTCTCTGCCTGCTTGCATGAGTAGGCGAAACTGTTGTATGCCTGCATAACATCGGCCTTTACCAGCAAGCGTGCCTCATCAATTCCTATGTTTGCCTGTTTTACAAGAATCTCGTCGGCAATGCGTGCTCCCTTGTTCAGGTTTGAGAATTTTAGCGGAACTGCTACTCCTGCCTTGATGGTTGCAAAATCGGGGCGTGCAATGTTGTATGCAGCGCCAATGGTTACGTTGAGCTCGGGGCGGCGCAGGGCGCTGTTGAATTTCTGTGCGGCTGCGGCTGCATCGGCACGGCTAAGGGCAACAACCAAGTCGGCGCGGTGGGCAAGTGCGTTGTCAATGTAGTGCCCTACTGGAGATGCCTTTTCCTGCAAATCCAGTGTGCCTGTTCCCCTTATCTGTTCTGAACCATCTAAATTGCCCATGTAATATCCCAGAGCTATTGCTGTGTTATTGCATCCGGCTTCGGCCTCAAGCATTGCATTGCGGGCTATGCCGAGCGCCATGCGGCTCTCTAACCATGCGCTTTCGGCAATTTCTCCGCGCATGAAGCGCAGGCTGTCGTTTGAGGCAATCTCCTGCATGTCGTTCAGTGTTGCCGTGGTCTCGTTGTAGAGCATTATGGCGTGAAGGTGCTCAAGGTAGGCTATTGTTGCATCGGCACGCATGTTGCGCATATACTCTTTGAGCATTGCTGCTGCCACCTTGCGCTCGCTGTCGGCAAGGTCAATGCGGCTGCGGCGCACGCCGAATGTGAATGTGCGGCTGAGTTCTGCTTCTATCGTCTGCCCCATCTTTTTGTCCCAATCTTCGTTGTTGCTGTATGTTACGGCAAGAGTAGGGTCGTTGTATGTTTTTGAGGATTTGAACTCTGCTTCGGCAAGGTCTATGTCAAGTTTTTTTGCGGCGAGTGATATATTGCCTTCCATCACGCGCTGCATGTACTCTCCGTATGAGATTTCCTGTGCAGTTGCTGTGGTTGCGGCGATTGCAATAATAAGTAGTATCCTTTTCATGTTTTTTTGCTTCAAAGTTACTTGCAGGTGCTCTTTCCTGCAATAATAATATGTTGCTATTCTGTAAAATGCAGTAATAGGGAGTGCTTGAATCGTTATCGTTAGTTATTGACCGGCTGAAGTCCCATTTTTGCCGCAAGTTCAATGATATATTCCTTGGCGGCGTTGTATTCGTTGGGGATTATGCCATCGAGAATGGCATCCTTGACGGCGCTCTTCAGGCGGCCTACCTCGGCGCATGGGCCAAGATTGAACATTTTCATTATTTCCTCGCCGTTCACCGGTGGCTGGAAATTGCGTATGCGGTCCTTCTCCTCAATGTCCTTGAGCTTTTGGCGTACAATCTGGAAATTGTTGAGGAACTGTTTCTTGCGGACTTCGTTCTTTGAGGTAATGTCGGCCTCGCACAGTGTCATCAGGTCGTCAATGTCGTCTCCGGCATCAAAGAGCAGACGGCGGACAGCCGAGTCTGTCACCTCGTCATCGGCAATGGCTATGGGCCTCATGTGCAGAGAGACTAACTTTGCCACATATTTCATCTTCTCGTTCTGCGGCATCTTGTAGTCGCGGAAGAGCTTGAGCGTCATCTTTTCGCCAACGATGTTGTGGTTGTGGAATGTCCACTTCATTATAGGGTCCCAACGCTTTGTTTTTGGCTTGCCAATGTCGTGCAGCAGCGCGGCCCAGCGCAGCCAAAGACTGTCGGTCTTTTTGGCAATGTTGTCAAGCACCTCAAGCGTGTGGTAGAACATCTCCTTGTGGCTGTATCCGTTCTTTGTTTCCACTCCCTGCAGTGCTGCAAGCTGCGGGAATATTATCTCCAAGAGTCCGCAGCGGTCAAGTTCAATGAAGCCTTTTGAGGGTACAGGCGACAAAAGTATCTTGTTCAGCTCTTCGTTTATCCTTTCGCGTGATATAATCTTTATTCTCTCTTTGTTGTCGCACAATGCCTGGAAGGTCTCGTCTTCAATGTAGAAGTTGAGCTGTGTGGCAAAACGGATGCAGCGCATCATGCGCAGGGGGTCGTCGCTGAATGTTATGCCGGGTTCAAGAGGGGTGCTTATTATGCGGTCCTCAAGGTCGAGCATGCCGCCAAATGGGTCTACTAATTCGCCCAGCCTGTCGGCATTCAGGCATATTGCCATTGCATTTATGGTAAAGTCGCGGCGGTTTTGGTCATCCTCAAGCGTGCCGTCCTCTACAATCGGGTTGCGGGAATCGCGTGTGTAGCTCTCTCTGCGTGCGCCTACAAACTCAATCTCATGCTCCTTGTATTTTACCTGCGCCGTGCCGTAGTTGGCATATACTGACAGGTGAGCGCCCTTGCCGAGCCTTTTGCTGAATGCGCGTGCCATTTCAATGCCTTTGCCCACCACCACAACGTCGATGTCGGTTGAGGGGCGCTCCAGAAATATGTCGCGCACATAACCGCCTACAACATAGCACTCCATGCCAATGCTGTCGGCTGTTTCTGTGATTTTCCTGAATATAGGCGTGTCAAGCAGTTTGCGTAATTCCTCTCTTGTTGGCTTGTACATGATGCTTATGGATTTGCACCGTAAAGATACTCATTTCTGCTGTATAAATAAAATGCCACTTGTTAAAAACTGTGCAATTGGGGCTGCGAGCGCTGTTTTTTGGCGCTCAAGTGCTACGGTAATGATAAATAATTGTATTTTTGCATCATTAGAGGCTGTTTGGCTTCTAAAAACTCTTCTGCCTTAACGAATAAAATCTTGTCTATGAAAAATGTTGCATTAGTACTCTTGTCGTTTTTGCTTGCGTGCCAGTTGGCCGGATGCAAGAATGCCCCGGTTGAGAGCGCGGTTGAAGAACCTGCGAAAATATCGCTTGACGTGGTGAAGGCTGAAATTGAGAAAGGCAATTTCAACAGGGCAAAGTCTCTGATTGACAGCCTTAGGAGAACTCATCCAAAAGCATATAAGACGCTGCGCGAAGCTGAGGAACTGCGCCATGGTATGCTGGTAATGGAAAAACAGCGCGATGTCAGTTTCTATGAAAAGGAGCTTGAGCGGCTTACTGCTGTGCGTGATTCTGTTGTTGCCGGCTACGAGTACAGAAAAGACCCTAAATTCCAGGATGTGGGAATATATTCCGATGCTTCGCAAAGTCTTTCAAAGAACAGTGCAAACTGTTTTCTGCGCGCAACGGTGAATGAACTTGGAGAGGTTGTGCTGACATCGTACTACCGCGGAAAGCGCATCGGCTACAAGGAGGTTAAGGTGCAGTCGGGAGGAACTTATGCTGTTGCTGAAAAATCGCCTAATGTGTGGACCGGAAAGGAATTTGGCGTGTATGTCGAGAGGCATGATTTCAAGTACGATGACAACAAGGACTTTATGGAGTTTATTGCAGCTTCATCGGGCGCTGTAAGCGTAGAGCTTTTAGGCGGAAGTTCGCCTTTTTCTTATGAACTGCGTGCTTCTGACGTGAATGCCATTGCACGCATTCTTGACCTTTCGGATTTGCTGAAGGCAATTGTGCAGTACCGTGAGGAACTAAATAAGGCAAGGTATTCGCTTCAGTTCCTAAGCAACAGCAATGCCCGCCATGCGAGTCCCGATGCGGGAGAGTAGTATATATACGGTTAAAAATAATACAAAAGCAGGGCGTGCCGCGGCACGCCCTGCTTTTGTATTATAAGGAAACAGTTTCTTACTTCATGCCTTTTACAATCTCGTAAGTGTCTGTTGCAATCATAAGCTCCTCGTCGGTGGGGATAAGGAGAACCTTGACGCGTGAATTGGGGGTAGATAGAATTGCCTCTTCGCCGCGCTTGGCTGCGTTTGCCTCCTTGTCAAGCTCTACGCCGAGGAATTCAAGTCCCTCAAGTACTGTCTCGCGGCAGTCGGCCTGATTCTCGCCTACGCCGCCTGCAAAAATAATTATGTCAACACCGCCCATTGCTGCTGCGTATGCACCAATGTACTTCTTGATGCGGTAGAAATACATAGTGTTTGAAAGTTCGGCGCGTTTGTTGCCATTGATTGCAGCTGCATTAACCTCGCGCATGTCAGATGATACGCCTGAGATTCCCACAACGCCTGACTTCTTGTTGAGCATGTCAGAAAGGCCGTGGATGTCCAGTCCTGTCTTGTCCATTATGTAGGGGAGAGCACCCGGGTCAACGTCGCCGCTGCGAGTACCCATCATCAGGCCTGCAAGCGGTGTCATGCCCATTGATGTGTCAACGCTCTTGCCGTCCTTTACTGCGGCAATAGAACCGCCGTTGCCAATGTGGCAAGTGATGATTTTGCTGCCCTCTGCCGGGATGTTGAGCATCTCAAGAGCACGCTTTGTAATGTAGCGGTGCGAAGTTCCGTGGAAACCGTAGCGGCGTACGCCGTATTTCTCGTACAGTTCGTAGGGGAGTGCGTACATGTAAGCGTAGTCAGGCATTGTCTGGTGGAATGATGTGTCGAATACACCTACCTGAGGCATTTCAGGAGCAACCTCCTTTACAGCGTTTACGCCCTTGAGGTTTGCAGGGTTGTGCAGAGGCGCAAGGTCGTTGCATGCCTCAAATACCTCAAGAACCTCATCGGTAAGCAGTGTAGACTGGCTGAACTTCTCGCCGCCATGCACCATGCGGTGGCCTACAGCGTCAATCTCCTCAATAGATTTTACAGCACCGTACTTTTCGCTTGTGAGCACGTCAAAAATGAGGCGCACTCCAATTGTGTGCTCGGGAATTGCTGTGAAAATTGTCTCCTTCTCGCCGTTGGGGAGGTTGAATTTGAGGAATGAACCCTCAAGACCGATTTTCTCAATGCCGCCCTTGGCAAGCACATTCTTTGTCTCAATGTCAATCAACTGGTATTTGATTGAAGAACTTCCGCAGTTCAATACAAGGATTTTCATTTTATATGACTGTTTTTAAGGGAATTTCTATAAATAAGAAACTGTTTGTGTTATTCGTTACTTCTTTGCTGCAATAGCCTGGTTTGCTGTGATGGCAATCATCATGTATACATCTTCTATTGAGCAGCCGCGTGACAGGTCGTTAACCGGGCGTGCGATACCCTGGAGCACCGGGCCGATAGCCTCGGCATTGCCAAGGCGCTGAACTAATTTGTAACCGATGTTTCCTGCACCGAGGTCGGGGAATACAAGCACGTTTGCCTTTCCGGCTACTGTTGAACCCGGAGCTTTGCTCTGGCCTACAAATGGAACAAGGGCAGCGTCGGCCTGAAGCTCACCGTCAAGTGAAAGTGCCGGGTCGAGCTCGTGTGCAAGTCTTGTAGCCTCAGTTACCTTGTCAACCATTTCGTGCTTTGCCGAACCCTTTGTTGAGAAGCTAAGCATTGCTACGCGGGGCTCTTCAAAGCCGCCAATGGCCTTTGCAGTCTGTGCTGTGCACACTGCAATCTGTGAAAGCTGGTTTGCATCGGGCTGTGGAGTTACTGCAACATCGGCAACGAAGAGAACGCCGTCCTCGCCATACTCCTTGGCGTTTGTGATAAGCATCATTGCACCGCTTACGCAGCTGATGCCCGGAGTTGTCTTGATAATCTGCAATGCAGGGCGCAGCACGTTTCCTGTTGTGTTAAGCGCACCTGCCACCTGGCCGTCGGCATCGCCGTTCTTTATGATGAGGCAGCCAAGATAGAGAGGGTTGCAGACAAGTTTCTGCGCATCCTCCATTGTCATGCCTTTTGCCTTGCGGAGCTCATAGAGCAAAGTGGCATATTTCTCTGCATCGGGGTTGTTCTCAGGGTCAATGATAGTGGCCTTCTCAATGTTTGCGAGGCCATTCTTCTGTGCAAGAGCAAGGATTTCCTCCCTGTTGCCAAGGATTACCAACTCAGCAATGCCGTCGGCAAGAGCCTTGTCGGCAGCCTTAAGTGTACGCTCTTCAGTACCCTCGGGCAGAACGATGCGCTGCTTGTTCTGCTGTGCGCGTTCAATTAGATTCTTAATAACATCCATGGTTTTTTATTTTAAAGATTTGCAAATTGTCATGTTTTTGTCTGTGCCATGCGGGTGGCTAAAGCAAAGCGGGCTGACGGCCTTGCAAATATAGAATGTCATCACGCAGGCTTGGTAACTAGTTACAAAGTTAACCCAAACAATTATGAGAACAAAATAATTAGCTGTTTTAATTTTGTTTTGCTTTGGTAATTTTGTTACTTTTGGCAAGCTTTTAAATGAATGGCTTATGAAGAACTTGTTGTATATACTCTTTTCGGCATTTTTTATTGCTCAAACAGTTTCCTGCGGTGGCAGCAGTGCTGAAAGCACGGGCGATGAAAAACCTTCCGATGTGGCATTGTCGCTTTTTAATTCGGTTGAAATGGGCGATTTTGATGGGGTGCGTTATAATATCTGCTTTTCTTCAGAGAAGGATGAGGCTCTTTTTGAATCGTATCTCGAACGTGCTGAGAAGTATGCCAAGGGCAAGGATAAGTCAATTGGCGTTGCCGGATTTGAGGTGGTGTCCGAAGAGGTGAAAGGCGATTCGGCGCTCGTTACATTGAAGGGGAAAGATGCCTTTGGCAAGGAGCAGGCTTTTATTGTTCCGCTTGTAAGGAAAAGCAGCGGCTGGAAGGTTGACGGTTCAAAGTCGCTGTTGCATAGAAAATAGGATTGTGATGAATGCATATAAAAAAATCAGCAACCGCGGTTGCTGATTTTTTATATATATGTTTTTCTTACGCTTGCAGAAGTGCCGCAAGCTCCTCTTTTCTCATGCTCTTCTGCTCGCCGGTTGCCATGTTTTTTACAGCGATAGTGCCGTCGGCAATCTCCTGCTCTCCTATAATTGCCACATAAGGAATGCTGTGGCTGTTTGCGTATCCCATCTGCTTCTTCATCTTGTCGCTGCTTGGGAACAGTTCGGCCGAAATTCCGGTCTTGCGCAGTTCCGAAACTATTGCAAGAGAGTGCATTGCCTCTCTCTCGCCAAAGTTTGCAAACATTATCTGTGTTGTTTGTATTGAATCCTCGGGATAGAGGCCGAGCTGGTTCATAACATCGTATATTCGGTCGGCGCCGAATGATATTCCCACGCCTGAGACGCCTTCCATTCCGAACACGCCTGTAAGGTTGTCATATCTTCCTCCGCCTGTTATGCTGCCTATTGCAACGTCAAGTGCCTTTACTTCAAGAATAGCTCCGGTGTAGTAGTTGAGGCCTCGTGCAAGAGTGAGGTCAAGGTCGAGACTGCTGTTGAGGCTGAGGCTCTTGAATGCGTCAAGTATGAACCTTATCTCTTCAACGCCCTTTTCGCCGGTCTCGTTGCCCTTGAGTGTCTCGGCAATTATGTCGAGCTTTTCGCTGTTTCCGCCTTCGGCCCGAAGTATCGGCAACAGTCTTTCTACCGATTCGTCGCTTATGCCCTTGCTCTTGAGTTCCGCAATTACGCCGTCAAGGCCAATCTTGTCAATTTTGTCAATTGCAACGGTTATGTCTATTATCTTTTCGGGTTCGCCAATGACCTCTGCTATTCCGGCAAGGACCTTGCGGTTGTTCAGCTTAATTGCTACGCGTATGCCGAGCTTGCCGAACACATGGTCTATGAGCTGTATGAGCTCTACTTCATTTATAAGCGAATTGTTGCCAATGATGTCGGCATCGCACTGATAGAACTCGCGATAGCGTCCCTTTTGCGGACGGTCGGCACGCCACACTGGCTGAATCTGGTAGCGCTTGAATGGGAACACAAGTTCTTCGCGGTGCATTACCACATAGCGTGCGAAAGGCACAGTGAGGTCGTATCGCAAGCCCTTCTCGCAGAATTTTGATGCTAATTTTGCTGCGTTGCGGCTTAGCAGCTCTTCATCGGTCAGGCCGCTGAAGTAGTCGCCTGAATTCTGAATCTTGAAAAGGAGCTTGTCGCCCTCTTCGCCATATTTGCCCATCAGGGTTGACAGATTTTCCATTGCCGGGGTCTCAATCTGCTGAAAGCCGAACAGATGGAATGCTTCGCGTATTGTGTTGAATATGTAGTTCCTCTTTGACATCTCTATGGGAGAGAAGTCTCTTGTTCCCTTTGGGATTCCTGGTTTTGCTGCCATTGTTTATTGTTCTGTTAATCTCTTCTGTTCATGTAAATCATCACATAGTAGAGCAGTGTCGCAAGTGACGAAATTGCTGCAATTACATATGTGTATGCTGCCGAGCGCAGTGCGCTGCTTGCATATTTGTGGTTTCCTGAATTTGTTATGCCCGATGACTGCAGCCAAACAAGTGCCCTGCGGCTTGCGTCAATCTCTACCGGCAGGGTTACAAAACTGAATATCGTTGTTGAGGCAAACAGTATTATGCCGGCAAGCAGCAGCTGGGGAAATGTCTCCACGGTGAGAATTCCAATGAGGAGAATCCAGCTCATCATGTTTGAAGCGAAAGATACTACAGGGACAAGCGCTGAGCGCATCTTTAGCGGTGCGTATGCTCTTGCGTGCTGCACTGCATGGCCGCACTCGTGCGCTGCCACTGCTGCCGCAGCAATGCTTGCCGAATTGTAGACATTCTGGCTCAGGTTTACGGTCTTGTCCGCCGGGTTGTAGTGGTCGGTTAGCCTTCCCGGGGTGCTTACTACTTTTACGTCGTAGATGCCGTTGTCGTGGAGCATCTTTATGGCTATGTCGCGGCCGGTCATCCCGATAGGCATTTTCGAGTACTGGCTGAACTTGCTGTTCAGGTTGGCTTGTATGATATAGCTCACAACCGCTATTCCAATGAATATGAAAAGGTATGTGAAGTCATATCCTTGCTGTGCCGCCAAATGGATGAATGAGTTTATCATAGTTGAAAGTAATATATTTATGGATTCTAAGAAAAACTTTTTTAGAAATTCAAACAGCTTCTTAAGCAGTTTCTTAGATTGAGCGTGTTATTGTCTGGTCACGGTCGGGGCCTATTGAGAGGTACTTCACGGGTACTCCAAGCTCCTTCTCAAGGAACTTTATGTAGTCCATGAATGCCTGTGGCAGCTCCTCCTCGCTCTTGAGGCTTGTGAGGTCTGTCGACCAGCCCGGAAGCTCTGTGTATACAGGTTCAACGCCCTCTACATCGTAAGGCATGTGGCTGAGCACCTCGCCGTTCTTTTTGTATGCCACGCAGGCTTTAATTGTGGGGAAGGTGTCAAGGACATCGCTCTTCATGAGAATGAGGTGCGTCACTCCGTTTATCATTATTGTATATTTCAGCGCAACGAGGTCAATCCATCCGCAGCGGCGCTCGCGTCCTGTAACTGCACCATATTCGTGGCCGCGGTCGCGCATCTCTGCACCGTCTTTGTCAAAAAGCTCTGTGGGGAACGGGCCTGAACCAACGCGGGTGCAGTAGGCCTTTGTTATTCCGTATACGTTGCCTATTCTGTTCGGCGCTACTCCAAGGCCAGTGCATGCTCCGGCGCAAACGGTGTTCGATGATGTAACAAAGGGATAGCTTCCGAAGTCAATGTCAAGAAGGCTTCCTTGTGCACCTTCGCAAAGAACGCTCTTGCCTTCATTCATCAGGTCGTTGATGAACTGCTCGCTGTCAATAAGGCGGAACTGCTTGAGGTACTCAATGCCCTCCAGCCATGTTCTTTCCATTTCTGTTATGTCGTAGCTGAAATTCATGTTTTTGAGAATATCCTCGTGGCGTGCCTTTGCTGCTGCGTACTTCTGCTCAAAGTTCTCAAGAATGTCACCTACGCGCAAGCCGTTGCGGCTGATTTTGTCGGTGTATGTAGGGCCTATTCCCTTGCCTGTCGTGCCCACTTTTGCATCGCCCTTTGCAGCCTCGTAGGCAGCGTCAAGCACGCGGTGGGTGGGGAGTATGAGATGAGCCTTCTTTGAAATGAAAAGGTTCTTTGTAAGGTCGTAGCCGGCCTTTACAAGGTCTTCGGCCTCGCCTTTGAAAAGTGCGGGGTCAAGAACAACGCCGTTTCCTATGATGTTGGTCTTGTTTCCCTGGAATATTCCCGAGGGAATAGAGCGCAACACGAATTTCTTTCCGTCGAATTCAAGTGTGTGACCGGCGTTCGGCCCGCCCTGAAAACGTGCAACTACATCGTAGTTTGGTGTAAGTACGTCAACTACCTTTCCTTTTCCTTCGTCGCCCCATTGAAGGCCTAATAGTACGTCAATATTCTGTTTCATCACTGTTTATCTTTGCTCATTCGCGCCTTTCGCCTCTTTGCTGCCTGGTGGCACTTGCTGCAGAGGCCGTAAAGGTAGAGCGAATAATGGGTTAAATGGAATTTCTTTATATTCGCGTTTATTGTTTCTGCTATGTCAAGGCTGTTTATCTCTGTTATCTTGTGGCACTTTGTACAAACCAAATGGCACTTTTCTGTTCCGTGGCATTTCTCGTACTTTGAAACTGTGCCGAACTGGTGGTGTACCACCAAATTGGCTTTTGCGAGGAGTTCCAGCGTGTTGTAAATGGTTGCGCGGCTCACTCTGAACTTTCTGCTCTCTGCCATGTATGCAAGGAGCTCTTCAACCTCAAAGCTCCCATTCATGGAGTATACGGCTTCAAGAATCTCGAACCGTTCGGGCGTGCGGCGGCATTTGTTCTCTCTAAGGTAGTCTGTAAATATCTGTTTTACCGACTCCGCGGTTTTGCTGTTTCCCATCGTTTGTCAATTGCTGCATTAACAGCTCGGCTTTCAGAAGATTCAACATACAAAGTTACCTCTTTTTTTATAATAGAGTATATAAACACCTTTAAAATTATATAAGAAGCTGTTTAAATTTCTAAAAAAGAGGGGTAAACAGGGCTCAGCAGAAAAAAGGTGTGGGTTAGCAAAATATTTGCGGTTGTAATAAAAAAAAGAGATCCCTCGTCGCTTCGCCCTGTCGTGATGAACAATTGCGCAATGATAAGCACAGGTAATTTCTTTAACCGGCACCGTTAAATTCCACAGCTTGAACCTGTTTGATTTTTGGAAATAGTGCGAGGATTGTTTGACCGCTGGTTACACGCTTGCTTGCAAGCGGGTAACTGAGGGAGTTGGCATAGCCTTAAATGTGCTGCACTCGTTTGGTAACTTACAAGCAAGCTTGTGTTACACTCGTTGGCAACATTTTTCCGCAGCACCCAAAAATCAAACAGAAAGTTCAAGCGGCAAGGCCTCTTTGACTGAAAGATGTCGCTTGCGACTCTTGAACCAAAAAGAGG
>JAFXAR010000073.1 GCA_017516885.1 Bacteroidaceae bacterium | reverse complement strand
TTCATGGTTACTGCGTCGCCGTTGCTCTTTCTTGTGATAAGGCCCGAAGGAATAACAAGCTTGTAATCGCCGGGGGCTGTTATGGCCTTAAACGGAGTAATTGTAAGAACTTTGCCATTTACCTCAAATGAGCAGCCATTGCCTTTTGTTCCAAGGTAGATCTGTGACATGGCCATGATTTCAAATGTGCCCTCAATCTCCTCGCTGAACTCAATGGTAATAACATCAAGTGCCGCAACCGGTTCGGACGGGGTTACTGACACCACCTCAAATGACGCCTCTGGTTCAACGGTAAATTCACGCTCTGTAACAACAATTGTTGAACCGGCATCATTTGCGCTCCAGTGGTTAACGCCAACATTCTGCGCATTCATATACTGGCCTGCCTCGGCATTGAGCATACAGAAACCATTCTCCGCCTGAGCGTTGTTTTCGCTCTGAGGAGCCATTGCGATGAATAAAGTAGCCTCGTCAATGTTCTCAACGATTGTAACATTGCCGCTGCCTGTTGACTTGATTGCACCGCCAGCCTTGCTTACCATCTTGAAACCTGTCCAAAGGTCACCTACGAAGCCCCATGTATAGTTGTCGGCATTAGCCTCATCAACTGCGGTGATAAGCTCGCCGTCAATCTTCCAAGGCATTTCAGCACCAACACCCGGGTTTGTCATGTATGAAGGGTGGTTTCCGTGAATCTGCGCATAGTACCACTTTGTGGGTTCTCCCTCAGCAACAGCCTCAAATGGCAGAGCCTTGCTTACTGTAAGTTCAATAACTACGGTCTCGTCACCGCTTACCATGCCCTCAGGTTTAGCAGAGCCTGATACACCGTAAGGAGCAGAGATTGTATAGTCGGGGTATTCCTCGCCTGGAACAGCAACAATCTCCTGGGTTGCAACAACATTGCCTTCGTACTGGAACTTGTATGTGATTGTTGCAACATTATTGAGCATTGCAAGAGCCTCTGCCGGGTCAAACTCGCCTGCCTCAATGAATGCAACGGCATTACCAGCGTCAACATCGCTCCAACCGTCAATAATCATCTGCTTGCCGCCGCCAAGGTTAATATACTTGTTGGTGTACCCCTTGAAGTTTACGCGTACACGGCATTCGCCAATTGAAGATGCATCGGCAAGTTCAATAGCCTCGCCTCTGCCGGCAATGAGTGACTTGTCCGATTTTACGAACTTCTTTGCACCCACGCTGTAAAGATAGTAGTTCTCGCCATCGTTGCTCAATACTGCGAACTGCTGGTTTGCATCAGCAGGATTAGAAGCCAAGCCAGCATCAGTTGTAGAGCAAAATGCATCATTTGCTACTGCCCAGCCGCCGCGGCTTGTTGTGCTTACTGTGTAGCACTTGTTCTGGTCGAACTCGCTAAACTCGTTAGGATAGTCAACAACCACCACTGTTGATGCCTCTGCATCAATAATCTTGTAACGGTTGCCCGGGTCCTCATTTGTCCAGCTGTTTACTACAATGCCGGCATCCATCTGGCCGGGTTCCTGAGAGTTCAAACCATTGCCACCGATGGTCAGTTTCCAATTATAAGTTGCATCCGACGCCGGGGTCAAGCCCAAGGCATCTGCTGCAGTATCAGAAAAACCGCCGTTGCTTGTTACATACTTTGCTGCACCTACGCTGTAAAGGTAGTAGCTGCCGTCAATATTTTCAATCTTGAACTGCTGGTTTGCATCTGTCCAGTCCTTTGCGACTGTTGATGTACCAAGGTTCTTTGCTGTGCTGGTAGAGATACCATCAGCATTCGCCGTTGTGTTATACATCAAGAAGCAGCGTGCGCTCTCAATGAAGTAAACCTTATCGTTACTAAGCTGGTCAAGGCTTGTAACTGTTACCTCTTGCGCGCTCGCTGTCAAGAATGCAAGAACAAACGACATGAAAAGTGTAAACTTTTTCATAAATGTTTGGTTTTTAGTTAATAAATAGAGTTAGAAATATTCCGGTTAAATGTGCAAAAAAAGAAACAGCTTTTTCCTGCTGCTATTAAAACAGCAACAATGTATTGTTATACAATACACTTTATCGGGCAAAATTAAGTAAAAATGTTTTCTTTACAACAGATTTGTTCTGTTTTTTTTACAACACGATGATAAAAATAAACAAAATACACCTAATTGAGGCATGCATGGGCAAATGTTTACTACACATACATTAAAAGAGCATACACATCCCACATCATGGCAAATCAAATAAAAACAGCACATTTTTCTCCTTTTCATCGGAAGTATTTACACCATATTAACCCTAAAAGGCATTTGCTCCGCATAAATTCTGCATAATTTTAACATATATTTTTAACAACAAGTTTGCAATTACACTCATTTGTGATAATTTTGCCACAATTAAGAGACATTTACAACTATGAAAAATTTTATCAAGCAAGCAAAAAGCAAAAGCAGTTTATATTGTAAAGCAAAGAAGAGCCTGCTATTGGCATTTGCGGCTGTGGCGGCTTTCAGCACAGCCACGGCGCAACAAAAGACTACGCTCAGCGCCGAAGTTTATGGTTATCAAAAGGAGATGGTATATTTTGACTGCATACAGTCGCCATTTATTGCGCAGGAATTCCACACAAATCCTGGCGAGCAGCACATCTACAGCTTTGAGTGCGACAATCTTATATGCATGACCATAAACGGGCGGGTGAATGTGCTCCTTCAGCCCGGCGACAGTCTGCACGTCAATGTAAACTACGACGGCAAAAAAGTAAAAGTGGAGTACAGCGGCACGGAACGCGCCGTAAACAACAACCGCCTGATAAAGAACATTGAGACAATCAAAAACAGCATGCGCTACAAGAGCCAGCTTTTAGGCTGCGTAGCGCTTGACATAAAGCCCAAGAAACGCATTGACGACTCCCGCGCGCTACTTGAGAAAGCCGGTGCTGCCATTGAGAGAAGCGCCGCAAGTGCTGAGGCAAAGAACTACGTTGCTGCAATGATTGACTACGATGCATACATGTCATTCATTGAATATCCGGTAATGTACGAAAGCGTCAGAGGCCTCAAGATTGCCGAGCAGGAGATTGGCGACTACTGGACAATTGCCGAAGGATATGTTACAAGAACCGATGCCGAAGCACTGAGCTGCCCCGAATATGCAAGCCTTCTAATGCGCTATTGCTTCTACATGAACGAGAAGGCAGCAAAGGAAAGCGGCAAGCAGTACAAGATGCCCCAGAGATTTGAGGAGATGTTCAAGGAGATTGCGGCATTCTACAGCGGCGAGCAGAGAGACGTACTGCTTTACACTCTCCTGCGCAACTTCATAATGAACGGCCAGGAGATTGAGAGAGCCGATGCGCTCTACAAGGAGTACATCGAGAAGTACAACGCAAATCCATTCTACAAGAGCATTCTGGATTCGCTCTTGCAATAAGCCAGGAAATTTATAACAACATCATATATGAAAAAGAGCATTTCCAATATGAGGCTTTTCTGCAGGGTGTCACTTGCAGTCATTCTGCTTATGTGCAGCATAACGGCAGCGCAGGCACAATTGGCTGCCAGCTGGAAAGAAAAGCCAATAACTTTGAGGGTCAGCAACCAGCCATTAGGCAAGGTGCTGGAAATGGTTTCCGAGGCTGCCGGAGCAAAAATATCATTCCATGACGTATCACTCTGGAATATAAAGAAGCCCATAAGCCTTGCTGTAAAGGAGAAACCGCTCGACAAGGTTCTTGGAGACTTGGTTGGTGACCAGAATGTAGTAATACGATACGAAGGCAGCAACCAGATAATCATAGAGCCCGACAAGCAGTACGAAAGCAGCAAGGGCAAGCTCAGGGTAAGTGGCCAGGTAGTTGAAAAAGGCACAAACGAACCGCTTATCGGCGCAACCGTGCTCATAACCGACGGCACAGGCAAAAACAGCGGCAGCAGAGGCTGTTCCACAGACATTGACGGAAAGTTCAGCCTGCTTCTGAACAAGAAAGAGTCAATCAGCGTCTCTTTCGTGGGATACGAAACGGTTACCAAACAGATTGTAAAAGACGAGAACAATCTTGTAATTGAGCTGAAGTCAAGCATAGAGATTGACGAGGTTGTGGTTACCGGTCTCAGCAAGCGAAGCAAGAACAGCTTCACCGGAAACTACGTGGAAGTAAAGGGCGAGGACCTGAGAAAGATGAACCCCACAAACATCCTTAAGGGACTTCAGTTCTTTGACCCGAGCTTCAAGGTTATCGAGAACAACAGAAGCGGTTCCGACCCTAATGCCGAACCAGATTTCCAGATTCGCGGCGACCAGTCTCTTGGCTCAAAGTCAATGAACAGCATGGACCTTATGCTTGACAACGTATCAAGCCGCCCCAACACTCCGCTGTTCGTGCTTGACGGCTTTACAGTACCCATGAGCCGCATTCTTGACCTTGACCCCGAGCGCGTGCAGAGCATTACCATACTCAAGGACGCTGCCGCCACCTCGGTATACGGCTCACGGGCTGCCAACGGAGTAGTAGTTGTAGAGACAAAGGTTGCACCCGACGGCGTGCTCTCGGTATCATACAACGGAACAATGACAGTACAAGCGCCCGACCTCACCGACTATAACATGATGGACGCTGCAACAAAGCTCAACACAGAGTGGAGAGCAGGGCTCTACAACCCCAACAACGCCACCCAAATGAACCTCTACAACAAGTACATGCGCAATGTGCTTGGCGGCGTAAACACATACTGGCTGTCAAAGCCTCTGCGCACAGCCATACAGCACCGCCATTCGGTAAGCGTTGCCGGCGGCACTGAGGCCTTCCGCTACAGTTTGGACGTGAATGCAGCAATGCAGCCCGGCGTAATGAAGGAATCGGAGAACCAGACCAAGGGAATAAACTTCAACATGACCTATGTAAGGGACAAGTTCACCATGCGCGCCAATGTAAGCCTCAACGAATCGGACAGCAAGAACTCGCCCTATGGCTCATTCTCGCAATACACAAGACTGAACCCCTATTACATTCCCACCGACGCTTACGGCAATCAGATAAAGGTGCTTGACAACAACACCGTAAGCGGCCAGAGCACAGTAATCACCAACCCGCTCTATGATGCAACAATAGGCATCAAGGACATGACAAACAGCCTGAACGTAACAACAAGCATAGGCCTTGAATACATGATTCTTGACAATCTGCGCATTACAGAACAGTTCTCATATTCAAGAGGAATGGCGGGAACAGACAAGTTCCTTCCGGCCGACCACACAAGCTTTGAGCTTGAAGATGACCTCACACGCAAGGGAAGCTATTTCAAGAGTACCGGCAACATGTCATCGTGGTCGAGCAACTTTGGCATCAACTACAACCTTGTGCTCAACAAGCACCTCTTCAGCGTATTCGGCAACTGGACAATAAGCGAGGACAGGAACAATTACGTTAATCTGTCGGCCACAGGCTACCCCGACAAGCACATGGACGACTTTATCTTCGGCAACAAGATGGAGACAAACATGAGCAACATCGGCAACGAGAACATATCACGTTCAATAGGCCTCATCGGCCAGTTCTCCTACAGCTATGCAAACCGCTACTCCGTTGACTTCAACCTTAGCGGCGAGGCCTCATCACGATACGCCAAGCACGACCTCGTGCCATTCTGGTCGGTGGGAGCACGCTGGAACGCCCATAACGAAAGCTGGCTAAAGGGATACCTGTCAAACCTTGTGTTCCGTGCAAGCTACGGTGTAACAGGCGAGCAGAACTTCAGTCCCTCGGACGCAATTGAGTACTATACATTCTCAAACACAATGCGTCCTTACAACTCCTTCCCCGTTCTTGGCGCGCTCCTTAGCGGACTGAACAACACCGGTTTAGGATGGGCAAAGACGCACAACACCAGCCTGTCGGTTGACTTCGGCCTTTGGAAAAACCGCATCAATGTAACATTCAACTACTACGACAACATAACAAAGGAGCTGCTGACAAACTACGACCTTGCCCCTTCAACAGGTTTCTCAACAATGGTTATGAATGCCGGCGAGCTGCAGAACCGCGGCTTTGATGCAACCATAAACATTATTGCGGTACAGAATCTGCGCAAGGAGTTCTTCTGGACAATCAGCGCCAATGCCAACCATAATAAGAACAAGATACGCAAGCTCTCCGACTACCTGAAAAAGGTGAACGAAGAGCAGATGAAATCGGCCGAAGCGCCGCTGCCGCAATACCGCGAGGGCGAATCAACCACAACGCTCTACGTTGTGCGCTCATTAGGCGTAGACCCGGTTACCGGCAAGGAGGTATATTTGAAGCGCGACGGAACTAAAACCTTTGTGTGGAATGCCAATGACAAAGTGCCTGTAGGAGACACCAGTCCGAAAATAAGCGGAACTGTATCTACAAGCATCAACTGGAAAGACCTCTCATGCTCGCTTGGCTTCACATACAAATACGGCGGCATTGTATATAACCAGACACTCGTTGACAAGATTGAGAACCAGAATGTAGCATACAACCTTGACGAGCGTGCCGGCCAGGGACGCTGGGAGAAACCGGGCGACGTAAAGCCTTATGTAGGCTTCAGCCCCACCGGCGCCAACACTCCGGCAAGCACCCGCTTCATTATGGACGATAACGAGATAAGATTTGCCACATTGAATGTAGGTTACAGGCTCACTGGCGAAAAGTTCAGATTCCTGCGCGACATGAATGTCGATGTTCTTGCCCTGAACTTCACAACGAACGACATTGCTCGCATTTCGCCAATCAAGATGGAGCGGGGACTTGACTACCCATTCGCCCGTTCATACACACTCTCACTCTCAATAATGTTCAGATAAAATACACACATAACGATGAAAAAGAGAATCCACATACTGATAGCATTGACCGGAATACTCTCTGCCTACTCATGCTCCGACTGGTTAGACGTTACGCCTAACACTGACGTGCCGGCAAAGGAGCTGTTTACCACAGAGAACGGCTTCAAGAGCGCGCTTGCCGGTCTTTACATAACAATGACCGAAGAGGACACCTATGGCAAAAACCTCACCTTCGGGCTCATGGACCAGCTGGCACAGATGTACGACAGGCTTCCCGAGGGAACAACAAGCCGCAACAGCATCTACATATACGACAGAGAGACAAGCGGCGGCTACAACACTAAAGGAACTCTTGCCAATGTCTGGCGCTCGCAGTACAACATCATTGCCAACGCCAACAATCTGCTCAAATGGCTTGACCTTAATGGTGAAAGCGTCATCGCCGACTCCACTACACGCAACATGATACGCGGCGAGGCGCTCGCCATGCGTGCATTCCTGCACTTTGACCTGCTGCGCGGCTGGGGTCCAATGAACTATGCAGCAGACAACGCGGCAAAAGATGCCAAATGCATTCCCTACCGCACTGTTGCCGACCACTCAAAGCAGCCGCTGCTCCCCGCAAAGGAAATTACAGAAAACATTCTGAAGGACCTAAAGGAGGCCAGGGAGTGCCTGAAGCACGAGAAGGACATTGACCTTAGCGACCGCACAGTAAACAGAAATATGCGCTTGAACTATCATGCCGTAAACGCAATGCTGGCACGCGTCTACAGCTACGCCGGCGAAAAGGACAGCGCCGCAATGCACGCCAAGATGGTTATTGAGGAATGCGGGCTCGCACTTGAAAGCAGCAACGAGAATGACCCAATAATATCAAAAGAGGTTATCTTCGGACTGAACATGCACGAACTCAAGGACAATCTGTCGGAATATTTTGCAATTGGAGACAAAATGACGACAAAATACTACCTGAACCTCTCAACCCTGAACTCAATCTTTGAGAGCGTGGGCACAGAGAGCGAGGACATGCGCGCTAAGGGAACTGCGTTCCACAGGAACAACGAGCAGCAGTGCGCAATCTCCTTAAAGTATATTGAAAATGACAATGAAATAATTCCGCTTATACGCCTTCCCGAAATGTACTACATTGCATGCGAGGCCGCAGCCGACAGCGAAGATGCCGCCTTCTATGTAAACACAGTGCGCAACAAGAGAGGCATCTCCAAGGCAAAGGATGTTGCTTGCGACACTGATGAGCAGCGCATTGCAGCGCTCAGCAAAGAGTACCGCAAGGAGTTCTATGGCGAAGGACAATACTTCTGGTTTCTGAAGACCCGCGGCGTTACAGGAACATTGGCGCACAGTCCCGAAGTTACGCTCGTTGAGGAGAACTTCATATTCCCGCTGCCCGATACCGAGGTTGAGTACGGCTGGACCGAAGAGGAAGAGGAAAACATGGAAGAAGAGCAGACGGAGCAAGGAGGAGGAGAAATTACACCAAGAGGATAACAGTTCAACACATTATAATAATTAACATGAAAAGGAGTATTCGCTATATATTCGGCCTGCTTTGCATGGCAGTTACCTTTACAGCCTGCGAAAGCAACGAGCCTGAACTTTTTGACAAAGACGCCAGCGGCGCATATTTCGACTATGAGTATGCAGCCGACTTTGACAGGATGCTGAACTTCAGCGACTACATTGCAGGAGCGCCCGATACGGTATCGCTTACCCTGAAAGTAAAACTGCTGGGCTACCTGATGGACGAGGAGCGCACTCTATCAGTAAAGACAAAGGAAATTGAGGGATATTTGCCTGCTGACGTTACTATCGGAGAGGTTGTCTTCGCCGGCAAAGAGTATGAAAAGGAGATTGAAATAAATGTAAAGCGCCCCATGCTGGAGGACTCAATCTACGCAACATGCATATATCTTGACGGCAGCGGCGACATTGGCACAGGCATAGCCGGGAAGAACGAGATAAATCTGTATGTAACAGAATCGTATGAGCAGCCCTCTGTGTGGTACAGCCATGTAGAGACCTACTTGGGAAGCTGGAGCAAGGAAAAGCACATATTCCTTGCCAACCACACAGGCAACAGCCACTTCTACTCAAACCTTTACGACAACAACAGCAGCATGCATCTGTTCGATTCCATTATCGCACTTAACGTGAGCGCAGTGAATGCACTGCTGGCAAGCGAGCAGAGCGCAGAAACCGCTGTCGATATCCCCATACTCAAGGAGACAGATTTCCCCAACTACAGAGAGCCATACTTCTGGAGTAAATATGAGGAGCATTTGGGCGTTTTCAGGGCAAACAAGTTCTGCCGTTTCATCTCCTTGCTTGGAGGTTCAGGCACAAAGGATGTCGCCGCGCTCTTTGCAAGCAGCGAGGCGGCAGAGGAGATGAAGGCAAACGCTGCCGACTTCCACAAGGACGATGTACTTTACATGCTCAACCAATATTACAGCTACGCTGCGGCAGGCCGCCCCATCTCAGAATACAAGAACCTCTTTTGGGTGGAGATGAAGAACAGCGTGAACTACAATGTCAGGATTCCCTACTGGTGGGAAGACCCTAACAGCCTGGGCACTGCTGAAATTGTAAAGAGATACTTCGGCGAGTACAAGGACGACAAGTACCAGTTCATGCTCAAGACAATTATGAAGGAGGACGGAGCAAGCGAGTTTGTAGCCGCATCAGTGCTGCCTTTCATATATGACAAGGAGAGCGGGTCATTCACATGGGACAATACCCCGTTCGGCACAAAGCAGCTTTCGGGCGAGGAGCGCCTCAAGGAGTGCTACCGCCTTATCAAGGCAGCGAACGACAAGCGCCCCGACTCAAGAAAATTTGACATACCCGACGTTGTACTTGAGTAAAGAACAAAGTCCACTACTGAAAAACAGAGCAAATAGAAAATTAAACAGTTTCCAATATGGGCAACATAAAGAAAATATCGTCAATAATACTGTCGGCGCTCCTTCTGGCCGGCTGCTACAGTGACAAAGGGAACTACGACTACGCATTGGACACAATGAACGAGATAACCTCGGTAACATTCACCCCATCAGTTGTAATATCGGCCGAGGGCGATGTCATAGAGGTTCAGCAGGCCTTGGAGGAGGATGACAGGACACGCCGCATAGACGCCATTGTTGAACAGTCACTCGCCAAGAACCTTGAAGAGCTTGACTTCTACTGGTGCAGGTCGTACACCAACGAAAACGGCAAATACGTAAAGGACACTATCATCTCAAGAGGATTCCTTGAATTCGACCTCCCGGTGGGCAAGCCAATGTCCTATGATATATTCCTGCAGATATACGACAGGAGCACTACCCTGTCGCACTATTCTTCGTTCAGGATAAAAACCCGCCCGGTATTCAAGAACAGCCTGTTTGTCATGCACGGCGGCGAAGGCAGCCGCAAAATCGGCAACATTGAGGTAATTGGCAATGAGACTAAAATATACACCGATGTAAAGTCCGTTACAAGAGACAACAACCACTATGCCGACGCTATGGGATTCGGCTACACCACATACATAAACATCCCCGAAGACCTTGCAAACATTGGAGAAACCAATGCACTGACAGTCTACGGCAGCAACGGCGGGACAAGAGCCTACGACCCTCACGGCATGAGAGTGAAGTTTACCGCACAGCAGCTCATGAAGCCCGAAAGCGAGAATTTCAGATACAGAAAAACCGTGCAGACAGGCGACCCCTCAAACTATACACAGTACAAAGTGGTGCTTACCGATGACGGAGAGGCCTACATCGGCAACTACGTGCACGCCCTCTACAAGCCCGGATACGGCTGCGAGAACAACACCGATCTTCCGCACGAGAGCGATTATGAGATTACAGCGGCTGCAATTACACACAACCGTTTCCTCTTCTGGGACGCAAAGAACAGCCGTTTCCTCTATTCTGCAAAACAAGACCCCGGCTTTGCCATTGACGAGGCCAATTCCATAAAGCCCACCTACATATCAATGAGCCCGGTGCTCGATGCAAACGTAAAGTTCCAGGGATTGCAGAAATCACCCGAAGGCATGACCGCAATAATGGGCTATATAAACTACCGTGACAGTTACGACCAGCAGAACCCATACTTCATTTTCAAGGACGAAAGCACTGGAGAGTACTACCGCTACGAACTGCTCATGCAGAACATTGGCGACGGAAGCAAGATAAAGCGCACACGCAGCGCTGGGGACGAGGATGAAAGCGAGAAACTCTCGGCATACACTGTAATAAGCGAGAAAAAGCTCACAGGCCTTACACCTGACAACGATGCCACAATTACCTATAATTCGTGGTTCACAACAACAAACCTCTTCTTTGCCGAAGGCAACAAGGTCTACCGCTACAACGTATCAAACGGCGACAAGTTTGTTGTATACGAAGCGCCTGAGGGGTACAATGTCACAATGATAAAGTTCCGCACAGAGGATAGCTCGTCATTCAGCGGCGACCTTGGCCTCTACATGAACATCGCCCTGTACAACGGCACAAACGGCGCTGTTGCCGAAATTAAGTTCAACACCGCCGCCGACGTTGATGCCGGCTATCCCCCGCTCTTCTATGATAAGGACAACGAAGGAAACCTCTGGGGCGAAATAAAAGACCTGCAGTTCGTAAACGAATATATGTACAAGATTGATTATTAAGAAACCGACAAGATGAAAAGATTTGCTATAGCCGCACTGCTCATAGCATGCAGTACAGTTGCCTCGCTTGCACAGGGGAACGGCATTACAATCAAGGGAAAGATTGAGGGCATAAAGAAAGGGCGGCTCTATCTGATCGCTCGCACGGGAGAGGAAAAGAGCGACACATTAGGATTTTGCGACTTTAAACGGGGGAAATTCACTCTAAAGGCTGCCGCCTCAGAGCCTGTGGCAGCACAGCTTATGGTTGAGGGATTCTCGGGCGGATTCATGCTCTTTGCCGAACCCGGAACGACATACAGCGCATGCCTGAGCGAAAGCGAGAGCTTCTTCATAAAGGGAGGCAATCTCAACGACAGCTATACCAGGCACATGAAGACTTCCGATTCGCTGCGCGCGGCAATTTCCGAGCTGCAGGAACGCTATGACGCATTGCGCTCAGGCAGAAAACTGCGCAGCGCCAGCCTTGTGAACGACACCCTGAAGCACGAGCAGGCAAAGCTCAGGGAACTCACAAACAGTTTTCTTGGCAGCAACGACAATGTTATTGCCGCATATACAGTCTACTCAAACATACTCATGCGCGATGCCGGACTGAAGGAATCGCGAAGAATGTACTCTGCATTGGGTGAGGGCGCAAAAAAGTCGCAGTACGGCCGCATAATAAAGGAGCGCATCGACCGCATGGCAAAGACCGACCAGGGCGCAAAAGCCCCCGACTTCACCCTGCCCGACGCTAACGGCAACAAAGTGACAATGAGCAGCGTAAAAGGCAAGATAAAGATCATTGACTTTTGGGCAAGCTGGTGCGGCCCATGCCGCCTGAACAACCCAGCACTGAGGAAACTCTACGACGAGTACCACGACAAAGGCCTTGAGATTATAGGAGTGTCGCTTGACACCAACAAGGCTGCATGGGAGAAAGCCATCGCTAAGGACGGCCTTGTGTGGGTAAACGTGTCGTCGCTGAAAGGATGGGCCTGCGAGACAATCCGCCTTTACAGCGTCACCGGCGTGCCCTCACTTTTCATTCTTGACGAGTACAACAACATT
Source organism: Bacteroidaceae bacterium (assembly GCA_017516885.1). Classification (GTDB taxonomy): domain Bacteria; phylum Bacteroidota; class Bacteroidia; order Bacteroidales; family Bacteroidaceae; genus HGM04593. The sequence continues at coordinate 16,956 of JAFXAR010000073.1, read as the reverse complement.
ATAGCAACAGGCCTTCGCGGAGAGCAGCTTAAGGCCTTCCTTGAAGAAAATCTTAAATAAACACCTTTTTTAAAATATAATTGGCAATGAGAAAACTATCGGTATTCTTTCTGCTGGCCATGACTACGTTCGCCATGGCGCAAGAGAACAAATTTGTCATCAAGGGAGAGATGACAAGCACTGCCTTGTGCTACAGCAAGGAGAATGTAAAAGAGGTAAAGCTTGAGCATCTTGTTGACGGCAAGACGGTAACAGTGGCCACCTCATCTGTTGAGAACAACAAGTTTGTATTTGAAGGCAATGCGCCTGAAACTGTTGAACTCTACAGCATAACAGGATTCGACAATGGGAGCATCCAGTTCTTCCTTGAAAAGGGCGAGATAAAAGTCGGTCCCTTTGATGCAGCATATCCCGTTGCGGCAAAAATTGGCGGCACGCCGTGCAACGACACCTACCAGAGCTACATTGACCTTAACAGCAAATGCATAAACGAGAGCAAGGCACGCATGAAAGCCGCTTACGAGAGCATCCCCGAAGAGATAAAGGGAAACACCGAGGAAGAGATGAGGTTCACTTCGCCAACATTCTACGTCAATAACATGCACTTCAAAGTGGCTATAATGGACTTTATTTACCATAATATCAATTCTCCTGTAGTGCTGTATGTGATTAAATATGCAATGGTGCCCACATTCAGCACAAATGTAATTCAGGGTTTCCTGAATGCAGTGCCGCAGGACCTGCAAAAACATGCAATGTACCGCGAGCTTGTGAACGAGGTGCGTGCAGCAAATCTGAAGGTGGGCTCTGAAGCGCCTGATATTTCCGGGCGCACTCCCGAGGGCAAGGAACTCGCCCTCTCCGATTTCAAGGGCAAGTACGTGTTCATTGACTTTTGGGCAAGCTGGTGCGCACCCTGCCGCCGCGAAATCCCATATCTGAAAGAGGCGCTTGCATACTCGGCAAAAAGCGATAATCTTGTTGTGCTCAGCTACTCCATTGACAACGACAAGGAAGCATGGACAAAATGCATAGAGAAATCGGAAATGAAACACAAGAACTGGGTTCACATATCAACCCTGAAGGGCTGGGGCAGCGAAGGAATAAAGCTGTTCAGCGTAAAGGGCGTGCCTTTCACGGCACTCATTGACCCCGACGGCAACGTCGTAGAGTTCGGGCTTAGGGGAGAAGAGATGGTAAAGAAACTAAAAAGCATCGCAGACGGTGCAAAATAACAAATAAGTACTATGTTAAGATTATTGTCAACAATAGCATCAATTGTTCTGTGCCTTGCAGCAAGTGCACAGGGAACATGTGTAATCAACGGCAGCATTGCCGACATAAAGCTGTGCGACGGCAAAAAGATAAAGAAGGTATTCCTGACGCGCACCAATGAACTGGGACAGGCAGTAACCGTTGCCGAGGCCAAGTTAAAGAAGGGCAAATATACGTTTAAGCGCGAGCTTGCAAAAGATGAGCCGGCGCTCATGTACACCGTGACCGGATTCGGCGAAGGAGCAGGAATTGAACTTTTTGTAGAGGCAGGAGAGGTTACAGTAAATACAGAATCGGCTTCACAGCCCTGCCGGAGCATCGTTTCCGGCACTCCCGCTAACGACACATACACAAAGTTCAAGGCCCTTTTGAACGAGGGGCACAATGAGTTTGAAAAGCAGGCTGCTGAACTTGAGAGGAACAACGGCAAGGAGTGGTGCGCGAGTGCTGAGGGCAAGGCCGCTGCAAAAAGAATTGAATCAAAGGAGGCAATAAGAACCCTGTCTCAGGCCATCAGATTCCTCATAGACAACAACGCATCTCCAATGACGCCGTATATGATTGAGCACTATCTGCTGCATGTGCTGACACCCGCTTACGCCGAGCAGATGCTGAAATCAGTGTCAACATCACTTCACAGCCACCCCTATTACCTCTCATTGCGCAACAGGGTGCTTGCAAACAATCTCAAGACAGGGAACGAAGTTCCCAATATAACCCTGCCAATGCTTGATGGCGAAAGCAGGCTGCTGACCGATTACCGCGGCAAATATGTAGTGCTTAACTTCTGGGCAAGCGGATGCGAAAAATCGGCAGCAATGATAGCGGAACTGAAGAACCTCTACAACGTGATAAAGGAGAGGAAGGAGCAGTTCGTAATCATCAGCTTTGCGCTTGAGAGCGACAAGGCTGCATGGAAAAACGCCGTAGAAAGCAATGGAATGAACCTTGAAGGGTGGATGCATGCATGCGACGGCACAGGAGCGGAATCTCCCGCCGCAAAGCTGTTTGCAACAGACAAAGCGCCAAGGATTATACTTATAGAGCCTGAGGGACGCGCAGTCTCGCTCAACATGGACATTGACGAACTTGTAATCCGCGCCGAGCAGATTCTTTCGGGCGACCTTTATTACCTCGACAAGGAAGAATAGGAAACTGCTTTAAACACAGTTGCCAAGAACAGATATAAAGCCGCTCCTGCTTTCACGCGCAAGAGCGGCTTTTATTCATCACTATTTGCGATAAAATGCCAGCATAAGGATAAAGGTCGTCAGTTCGGCCAGTGGCATTGCAAGCCATATTCCCTCTGTTCCAAGCAGCTTGGGCAAAATTATAAAACACGGTACAAGCAGTGCAAATCCCCTTAGGAAAACAAAGAGAACTGCCTTTTTTATCCGCTCAATGCTCTGCCAGTAACCTATTATTGCAACATTAAGGATAAAGAACACTATCCCGGCAGCAAAATAAGGGAAGCCGTCAATGGCAATTCGGCCGGCCTCTCCTGTGGGGTCGACAAAAAGCGCTACCAATTTGTCGGGAATGAATATAAAGAGCGGTGTCACAGCCACTCCTGTTACAACCGAAGCAAGCAGAAGCAGCCGGCGCGCCTCCCTGACCTCTTTCCAGCGCGAAATTCCATAGTTGTAGCTTATAATGGGCTGTGCCGATTGGGCAATAGAATTACCCATCATAAAGAAAAACGGAGCATAATAGCAGGCAATGCCAAACGCACCGACACCAGTATCGCCCAAGTATTCCATAAAAACAATATTCCCTATAAATATAAGCACCGCAAGCGTCAGCTCGCCGAACAGCGACGAAGAGCCAATCCTGCACTGATAGCCGATATTTCGAAACGCCAGCATCATGCTCTTGCGGCTCATCTTCAGCGGCATAAGCTTCAGGCTTCGGGCAAAGAAAAGCAGATAGGCCAAAGTCATAATGCCGCCTAATGCTATGCTTATTGCGGTGGCTATTGCCGCGCCCTTCACGCCCATTCCAAGAGGGAATATGAATACCCAGTCAAGAACGGCATTCAGAAGAGAAGGAATAATATTGCACCACATTGCATAACGGGGCGCACCGTCCAAGCGTATGATAAACAGGCCTATCATGCTCCACATTTCAAACATGAAGCAGGGCATAATCCAGCGCAAATAATCAAGCACCTGCGGCATCAGCGTCTCCGATGCGCCAAGCATTCGGGCCACCTGCGCAGGAAATGAGAGAACCACAGCCGTAAGCATGAGCACCAGCAGAGAGGAGAGAATTATCGCTTGTGATATGTTCAACCGCGCTGCCCTCAGATTCTGCCGCGACTGGTGGATTGACGCAGCCACCGAACAGCCTGCACCAATCATCAGTCCAAATCCCGACATTATCTGGTAAATTGGCACAACAATATTTACAGCAGCTACGCCGCCAGAGCCTACACCATGCCCCACCAGTATGCCATCTATGGCGGTGACAGCCGACAGGCATACAGTTCCCAATAAGGTGGGAACAAGCATTTTCCTGAACAGGACGGAGACCTTGTCATTTTCAAAATTTATTGCATCTCTTTTCATTGCAGCTGTGATACTGTCAAATTCCATTATTATGTCCCGAAGAATGCCGGACAAGAGAGTGGTTTTACCCAGTCATCTTATCCGGCATTGCAACAGTTGTTTCAACACCCTCCAATGAGGATTACATGAAACTGCGTCTTACTTTACCAAAGTCTTTTTGCCGTTAATGATATAAACGCCCTTTGCCGGCTGCTCTACCTTGCGGCCTGTGAGGTCATAAATAACCTTTGCACCGTCCCCTGCAAGAACATCTTCAATTGCAGACTCGCCTGATACAACAGTCCACACTGCAGTTCCCTCGCACTTCTGCTGCTTGCTGTGCCATATTGTTGCAGGGTAGCCCCACTCATCAAATCCTTGCTCGCAAGCATGGTCAACTACAATGTCGGCCAAGTTCAATTTGTATGTACCCTCTTCAGTAATAGGAGTTGTATTAAACTTCTCGCGGCCATCCCATACTGCATTTGTAAGATACTCAACACTGCTGCCAACATTTGAAATCGAGTTGTATGTAAGGGTATACTCCTTGTCGCCGCATACAAGCTTAATTTCGCGTGAAATCTGCTGCCAATACTCGTCATATGATAGAGTAACATCCTGGTTAAAGGTTATTATGATTGACTCCAGCTTGTCAACATTGCCCTGAGCCGGTGATATGTTTACAATCTCCAATGGCTTAATCTCAAACGTGTACAGCTCCACATTTATATCACGAGCCTCATTTGGAGCGCCATCCATTGTAAATGCACCCGCAGGGATACTGAATGTATAAGTGCCCTCTTCGGTAAACTGCTGGTCAAATGCAACAACTATTACGTTGCCATTCAATGCGGCAGTTCCATTAACTTCACCGCCACCTGGAAGATATGCAACAATTGGGTCTGCGCCCTCCACCAATTTAACCTCATTTACATTCTTGAATGCAATCTCAAGATTGCCCAGTTCCTTAACTCTGTCACCGTCATTATAGTTTGTAAAGAATGATGGGGTTGGGTCGACAACCTCAAAAAAGGCATATTTATAAATATTCAGGTCGCCATCCTCGCTTACGAATACCCCGGCACTGATGTCAAAATTGTATGTGCCCGGTTCGGTGATAGGCTCCTCAAGCTCCAATGTCACAATCTTGCGGTCTTTGCTGAATTCTACCTCATTCTTGATTTTTTTAACAGGCGTCCAATAATCGTCGACAATAGACAAGCCTTTCTCGGGCATCTTCACTCTTGCAATAGCTTTGGGGAATGTTATTTCAATCTTGTCGAGCTGTGCGACGCCTCCTTCAGGAGCAACGCTAACGATTTCCATAGACGGAGCAATTGTAAAAGTAAATGTATGCTCCGCAAACTCTTCGCCGTTGACACTCTTTATGCAACCCGCAGGAATTGTAAAACTGTATGTGCCAACTGATTCAATGTACTGATCTCTAAGTTCCTCTTTGCCTTCCTTGTCAACAACGCTCTTCTGCTCAAACAAAAATACAACGGTATTCTTATCTATCCACTCGTTTTCATCGACACGAGTAATCTTTATAATCTCTCCTGTGCTGGTGTTCTTAACATCAATGCCACCGTCAGGGAGTGTTGCAGCAACCTCCTTATTAAACTGAAGCTCAATGTTGTACACTGTTAAATAAAGTTCGCCATTGGCCGGTTTTGAAGATTTTAGTTCAAGGGGGTCTTCACCTTCGTTCTGCGCAGCAGCCATTCCCAGCATGCAGAACATAGAAAATAAAAATAGCGTAAATTTTTTCATAAATAAAAAAGTTTAGTTAATGAAATGTTTAATTATATACTCAAGATTAAAATGTTTTTATTTTGCGAATATAGTTCAAATTTCTGTCGGTTTGCACATTTTTCTAATAAAATGTTGCATTTTTATTACGATTTTATGAAAATAGTTGCCCACCAGGCATAAATGCTTGCCGAATTACCATTATTCAACACAACGGCCTGACAGAAATTTAAACAGTTTCTTAAACATCCGTTTAGTTAGGCAGATACCGGAATATTTGCTACATTTGCAAACAAAGCATTCAGCAACATGGCTATAAAGATAACAACTGCACCCACTACAGAGAACCTTTGCGGAAAAAGCCACTGGTGGGGTTTTCCCGACCTTCCTTTGGAAATGGAATGGCCGGGCAGAAACATTGGCAGCCCCGAAGAGGAACTGCTGACATTCATCTGCCAAATCCGCCTTGAGGATATTGCAGAATTTGATGCGGAAGGAAAGCTTCCGCACAAAGGCATGCTATGGTTCTTTGCCAGGCTTGATTATTTCCTTGGCGACTGGGACGCCCCCTGCGAAGGCATGGGAGATTGGGAGGAGGGTACATTCAAAGTGCTCTATGCCAAAGAGTGCACCGAACTTCACACCCATAAATACTATTGGGAGGACGGTTCGCCGGCCGTTCTTGACGCGGAGAAGATTATTTTTGACACAACTGACGAAACTGACTTCGGGCATAAGCTCTTAGGAATGCCGGCAATGACCGAAGGATACGAAAACGAGAACGAAGGCATGCTCTCCCTGCTGCAGGTTGACGAGGACGAAAGATGGCATTTGCGCTTCTTCGACTGCGGCACAATAAACTTCATGCTGCCCATTGAGAGCCTCAGGCAACGCGATTTTTCCCAAGCGTCGCTCTGCCTTCACTCATCGTAAGCCTAAAAGCAAGGAGCAAAATCGTTATATTTCCAATAAATGGACTTCCAATCCTTGCCCAACTAAATAAGAAGCTGCTAAAAAACAAAAAAGCAAAAAAGCAATTTGATTTTTTTGCACATTGAATGTAAAATGCCATTTTTACAAAATAATCACACGGAAACAAAAAACAAACTTATATAACTATGACAAAATCACATATCACTATGTTTATGCTGTTTATCGGCATAGCATTATCCAGCGCCACTGCAAAAGGCATCAAGGACGGCGACGTATTTCGCCTTGTGAATATTGCAACCGGCAAGGCTGTCACCAATGGTGATGTTGCCGCGCGCAACACCAATTTAAGCGTTGCCGATGCTGACGGCGCATCTAAAGGGCAGGAATGGACATTCGTTTCCTTATCCGACAAGGAGCAGCTGTTTACGCTCTATAACGACAATTACGGCCAGGCAATTGACATGACAAGCAACCCCGGCAGACTGTTGCAGTGGGAAGGAACATGCAGCGACAACCAGGCATTCTATGTAAACACAGTAAGCGAAGCCGACGGCATTGTGCAGCTGCTATGCAAGAACGACCATTCATTCGTGATGCAGGTGCAGGACGACGCCTCACTCGTGATGGTGAAAGAGGCAAGCGGCGAATCCACATATTTCCGCCTGGAATACATCAAGAACAGCAAGATTGAGAACCTTCCTGTAATAGGACGCTATTTCATCATCCGCGAAAAGTCAAGCGGAATGGCACTGAATACCCGCGGGAACAATGCAAATAACGCAAGAATATATCTTGACGAATACAGCGAGAGCGGCAATGCAAATTTCGTGTGGCAGCTGCGCCGTAATGCAAACGGCGTGGAACATTGCCAGTTCTACAACCCCTATTTCGGCAAGGCTATTGACGTGTCGCTGGGCGTCAAGGAGTATCCCCTTTTGTGGGACCCGTCATACAGCAATGCAAACCAGCAGCTGCAATTCATCCCCATAGAGGGCGAAAAGGGGGTGTACCGCATCAATGCAAAGACAAGCACCGCCTGGTATGGCATGAAAGCCGGCGGACAGGAGCTGTCAATGGCCAACGGATATGACAGCGGTTCTCTCTTTGAACTTGTACAGGTATATCCCGACGATGTTCCCATGCCCAACGTGTGGGAGGATGAGACTTTCTTTGGCGAGAACAAGGAGGAGGGCCACGCAACATACATGCCATACTCATCGGTGGAAAAGATGACGGCCGATGAACGCTATAACTTTCCATGGATAGAGCCTGAAAACGCCGAGTACATGAGCCTCAACGGCACATGGAATCTCAATTGGGTTGAGACCGTTGCGGAGCGTCCCGGCAAGGACAAATTCTGGGGTGATGATGTTGATGTATCGTCATGGGACAAGATAAATGTTCCGTCGTGCCTTGAGATGAACGGCTATGGCGACCCGCATTACATAAATGTTGAATATGCATTCAACAACAATCCGCCAGTGATTGAAATGAAAAACGGGCTGCTGAATTCCGTTGCCTCGTACCGCCGCGACTTCACTCTGCCTGCCGGCTGGAACAGCAAGCGACTGTTCCTGCATTTTGACGGAATATACGGCGCTGCCTTCATTTGGATGAACGGAAAATACGTTGGCTACACTCAGAGCGGCAACAACGATGCCGAATTTGACGTAACAGAGCACGCACGCGAGGGCAAGAACAATGTATGCGTACAGGTTATCCGCTGGAGCGATGCCTCATATCTCGAAGGACAGGACATGTGGCACATGAGCGGCATACACCGCGATGTATATCTCTTTGCAACGCCAAAGACATTTGTGCGCGACCACTACATAACCTCCTCATTGGATGCGGCAAGCGGATATACTGCCGGTTCAATGAATGTTGCAATTGAAATGGACAACCGCGACGGCGCGGCAGCAAGCAAAAGCGTCGAGGTTTCCCTTATCGCTCCTGACGGCAGCGAGGTGGCAAGGAAAAATGCCACGTTTGATTTTGCCGAAGGAGAGACGTCAAAAATTGCCGACGTTGCCTTTGAAGGTCTCTCCGCCCTGCTTGCATGGACAGCAGAAACGCCAAACCTTTATACTGTGACAGTGGTGCAAAAAGACACTGCCGGCAACGAGGAGCATGCATTCTCAACCAAATACGGTTTCCGCCACATTGAAATAAAGAACGGCCTTGTATATATCAACGGCGAGAAAGTTCTCTTCAAGGGAGCGAACCTTCAGGATACACATCCAGTAACAGGCCGTACGGTGGATGTTGAGACAATGCTGAACGATGTAAAGATGTTCAAGCAGGCAAACATGAATACCGTGCGCACAAGCCACTACCCCCGCCAGGCAAAGATGAACGCCATGTTCGACTACTACGGTCTTTACTGCATGGACGAAGCCGATGTTGAGTGTCACTACAACTGGAACAAGGGCAAGGAGGCCGGCGGCATCACCAACGAAGACAGCTGGAGGGCGCAGTATGTTGACCGCACAGTGCGCATGGTGTACCGCGACCGCAATTTCCCCTCAATCATCTTCTGGTCACTTGGCAACGAGAGCGGCGGCGGCAAGAACTTCCAGCACACATACGCTGCCACACGCGCCCTTGATGCGCGCCCAATACACTATGAGGGCGCTACGCGCGCCGGCACTGCGCACACCGATATATGGTCGGTGATGTATCCCACATTGGAAAGAGTTAGCAACGAAGCCAATAACAACTCAAAAGGCCAGCCATATTTCATGTGCGAATACGCCCATGCGATGGGTAATGCCGTAGGCAACCTGCAGGAGTACTGGGATTTGATAGAAAACAGCAAGTATGGAATCGGCGGCTGCATATGGGACTGGGCCGACCAGTCAATATACGACGCCGAGGATATAAAGAACGGCAGCCTTGAAGCTAACGGCATGAACAAATACCGCTCAGGTTTCGACTACCCCGGGCCTCATCAGGGCAACTTTGTAAACAACGGCCTTGTTACCGCCGAGCGCGCGTGGAGTCCCGAACTGACCAATGTGAAATATGTATACCAATACATAAAGTTCGTGGCTTACGATGCAGAAAGCCGCAGCCTTACAATAAAGAACGACTACGACTTTACCTCTCTGGACAAGTTTTACATTGAATATTCGGTGCTTGTTGACGGCGAGGCCGTTGAGAGCGGCAGGGTTGACATCCCCGCAGTTTCTCCCGGTGCAGAAACCACATTGAACATTCCTCACAAGACAGAGGCTGCCGCTGGCAAGGAGATGCTGCTGAACATTGAATTGCGCTACAAGGACAAGCAGCTGTGGGCCGATGCCGGCTACTGCATAGCAACCGAACAATATACGCTTGCCGAACGTGACACTGCCGCTTTTGCTATGAACCCCGGCGAAGAGGTGACACTAACAAAAACCGCACAGGGGTATACTGTAAGCAGTTCAAGAATGGAAATGACCTTCAAGACAGACGGAACCATGCTCTCTTGGGTTGTTGATGGCTGCGAGCTTATGGAGGCCGGCCCTGAATATGGCAACTACCGCTGGATTGAGAACGACAAGCCAACAGAAACACTCAGCCAGTACGCCGTAGGCCCCGGCATAAAGTCGAAATCGGCAACATTCCGCCTGAGCGAGGACAAGAAACGGGTTATTGCAGAGGTGGTTGCATCAACATGGTGCAGCGACTACAAGTTTGTATATACCATTACTGCCAACGGTGCAATGCTTATAGATGCATCATACACGGCAACAGTTTCCGATGCACGCCGCATAGGCATGACAATGGAATTCCCTGCACATTTCGAGCAGATTGAGTATTATGCATACGGACCGTTCGAGAACTATGTTGACCGCCGCGGCGGTTCAACGCTCGGCCGCTACTACACCACTGTAAGTGACATGTTCGAGCCCTACCCTATGCCTCAGAGCATGGGCAACCGCGAGGGATTGAGAGACCTGCTGCTCTTCAGCGAGGAGGAGGGAATAGGCATCAAGGTGGAGACCCGCGGCAATGTGGCATTCTCGCTCCTGCACTACAGCGATGAACATCTGAAAAAGACCAACCACACCTGGGAGCTTGAGAAAGGAAATGTATATGCCCATTTCGATTGCTACCAGAAAGGAATTGGCAACGGAAGCTGCAACGAAGTGGCAACATTAGACAAGTATCTTATAAAGAACGGCGCTAAATACAGCTGCTCGCTGCTCTTTACTCCGGTTATGGATATTGAATCGGGCATTGAGGATGTACTGTCGGAAACAATGACATTCAAAGTTGAAGATGGATATATACACTGCTACGGCAGCATAAGCGCAGGGGCAGAGCTCTCAATATATGACATGGGCGGCGTGCTGCACTCAACAAAACGCATTTCAGAGAACTGTGAAAGCGTTGCACTGCCGGTGGCAGGACTGCCTCACGGTTCATATATCATTGCCGTAGAGAACGGCAACGGCAAAAAAATATTCAAGGTGGTAATCTGAGAATATAGCCCGGACTTATAAAAAGACTGTTATAACATAACTTGAAAACATAAAAAACTCCCTGAAGGCCTGCGGCCTTAGGCGAGGTCACTGAAAAAGTTATTTTTCAGTTGGCAATGCAGTAAAACTAAAAACAAGAATTCGACAGATCCACAACTGGATTGGTCGAATTCTTGTTTTTTTACATCATATAATTTTCTAATGCAGTTTTGCTGTATGCTATAATCCACCTTGTTTTAGCGCAGTTTTTCACATTTCCACAAATTCATTAAGTGCAATGTACTGCCCTAAGTTATTCCACGCAATGGCAATCTCACCACTATCCTTAAGACGTACCACTGAAGCAAATTCATTAGGCGTAAGCCGTTCAAAAAATGGATAGGAACCAGTAGGAATAATGTAGGTCATTTCTTTTTCTCCGCAATCTATTGTAACGGTAACACTTTTTCTGTCAATGCAAACATTGATTATTTCATAGTCGGCAAGGTACTCGACATTGCTGTTCTGTGATGAATTCACTGCAGTCAGAATAAAATTCCGGCATTGGCTCTTGAGCATTCGTTCAATGATTTTCGCCCATATTTTTTCTTCTTTTCCCTTGGGCGAGGTGTGGTTTATGCACCTAAGTTCTGCCGGCAGATTGAAATTTCTTGAAGGAGATTCGTCAAAATTTAACTCCAGCAAGCGTTTGACGCTGTCATATGCGAACTGTGCGTATTCAATTTCTCCTGCAGGCAAATCGTATGCCTGCAAAACATAGCACCCATTATCAATGATAAACATAAAGTTATAGGCCTCAACAAGTTCAAAAGACTCGGTACTTTGGCTTTTTGCACGCAGGCGCATTGCAAGATAGGCGCCGTGATTATGCGACTTCGTAGGAATTATGCTCATATACCAAAGCTCACAGCCCTCACTGAACGTCTCGCCAGGCGCTATCCAGAAGGAGTCGTCGCCCACATCTAACAAATGCCCCATTTCACGCAGGAAATTCTCAAAATAGTCATTGTCAGTATATCCTCTTATTATTACTCTAAAATTGTATATGAGTTTCAGGATTGTCAGATGTTCATCAGAAAGGTTGATTTTTATGGATTCCAATGCCGACTCATAAGCACGGCTGCTGCCTGGGTACATATTGTGTAACAATTCGTTCAGGCAGTCCATCTGCCGCTTCAGTTCCTTTTTGCCTTTATTGGTGTAGGGGAATATCTTCTTGCAAAGGATGTAGAAGTAGGCCAGCACTCCGTAATAGATGTCCGGGGCTTGCAGCTTCATCTCCTTCAGGCCTATAGCAAGCTTTGCATCGAACTTTGGCAAAGCCGAATAATCTTCCGTCACAATAACGCAGAATGCCGTGTCGTGCCAATCTTTGCCTATGCCGTATGCCTCGCGCAGCTGATGATACAGGTCCTTGCCGTATGCTACGCAGCTGGCAATGTTTTCCATATCATCGTAACCTACAAAATACTCATCGTGCAGCTTTTCAAACAACATGCTTAGTTTATTGTCACTAAGCTCGCTGCTGCCGCTTCTAATGCGCTCTATAGTTGTTCGTCCGCCGTTTGCGTAGCCCAGCCTGCGTGCAAGTTCACTGAAATTACCAGTAAACACGCTGGCATCAAAAAGTATCTGCAATATCTCTTGCTTTGGATTCATAATCTTTTCCAAAAATGTAGTTTTTCATTTACGAATATATGAAGAAACGAGCGGTAAATATCAAGCATGCCTGAATATTCTTCACAGCGAGTGCCTAAATATATCTGCTGCAAGGCAAATATAGCAACAAACGAGCGAGATAAACAAGGCATGCCTTGTTATTTCACAGCGAGTGCAGGCTATGTTCGCGGTTTACCGCAAATATACAAAAATATCATACTGTCATTCTCGCTTTTTATGCTTATTTGTACCAAAGCGATTGCTTTTTGGTACAAATATGCCTGCCGCTTGTTCTGCAATTGGTTTTTAATAGACATTCTGGCTGCTGCGCTGTAAATTTACCTCGCAGAAAAAAACACTCACAAGGAGCACCGTATTCAAAAATAGTGTTATATTTGCACTGCCGGTCAATAGAAATCGGCATACATATTAACGCATTTTGCTTTACCAGAAGGACGAAACCTAGGAAATTTCACTTCTGCAACGAGTAAAGGAATATGGCGCTCCTGTTTTGTTTATGTACAAAAGCGGGCCGACGGCTCGCATATATACATACGCAGAATGGCGTGAGTGTGTTGTATTTTGACTTTACTATCGTTGCAAGGTCTTCCTAGGTACCTGTCCCTGAGTGGTAGAGTTTAAGAATATGCCATTCGCGCCTTTTCTATTTAAGGCGCGTGAGGCAAAAACTGGAACGATACAAAAAACTCACAAAAAAATGAGCGTTGTGTTAAAAAATGTGTTTATATTTGAACATCGGCAGGATAAATAGCCGAATTTAATGTAAAGCGTTTTTGCTTTGTCCCGAAATACGAAATCGCCAATTTCAAAAATGAGAAGGGAGAAAGGAGACACAACGCTCACTGTTTTGTATAAATGCAATGCAGTATCGCATTGTCGTATATACCAGACGGCGTGGGTTTATTGTTTCTTTAACTCATCTTCTCTTAGGCGTTTGGCGATGCCTGTATTTCGATGATTGAAGACAGCAACAAGCCTGCGCCTTTTCTATTTTTGGGGCATGGTATTATAAGCTGCGAAAGTTGAATTATAAGTTAAACAAAATAAAACAACCATTATGCCTTTATTCAGAGTAACAGTTAAGCAATCGAAATTGACAAGCGGTATACGCATTGAGCGTGGTATGTCGGTAGACGTAGTAACAAATTCTATGAGCAACCCCTTGACCACCAACGGCGGCCAGGCAGTTGCCGATGCCTTTATGCGTGTATATGGCATTGATATGAAACGTCTTGGCGCATTAAGTACGGTATATCTTGATGTGGTGAGAGTGGGGTAAATTAAAGTTTAAACGACAATTAACGAGATTATGAATGTTGACAAACTTTTGATGGATAATGCAAAAAGCATTGTTGAAGCGATGGATAAAGTCGCAGACGCAACACTGCCACAAGAAATAGTAGATGTTGTAAAACTACATAGTAAATTAGCAGTAGGTTCTGCTTGGCTACAAATTTGGCGAGTTATGTAGCAATGTCAGGCCTTGCAAGTACTATTAAATTTATTCCTGGTATTGGCACTGTTGGTGGTGCTTTATTGATGAGTGCTGCAATGTATGCGCTAGCATTAACATCAGGTTATGTATATCTTCGTGCAATTCGGGTTTTGGCAGAAAATAATAAAAACAATTTTAGTAGCAATGAACTTGATGCAGCTATAAAAAAGGAATTGTCAAATAAGACTGCTATTAAGAATTTCTTTGAGGAGTCTAAAAAAACTTACAAAAGGTAGCTTGTAACTTAAATGTCATAAACAATGTTTGAAGGATATATTGCCGGTAAGTTGGCCAATAAAATTTTTGAGAAAGATGTAATAAAGATTGTAAAGAACCACGCTAAGTGTGGGGCATTGTGTTCCCGCTTTTTGGACTTGATTGGATAATTTATATAGGCATTTTATGGCATATGTATTATGCTATATGCAAAAAGGTTGGAACATCGCTGAATTTTAGCAATCTAATAGTAGGCTTTATCGTAAATATAATTGTTGCAGTTGTGTTGGATGCAATCTTTACATTTATACCATTTCTAATAGGTTTTATTGTATATGCACAATTTTATTTTTCAGGAAAAGCCTATATAGAAACATTAAAGAAAATGAAAAACTAACAAATAATTATTAACCATTAAAACAAAACTACTATGAGCGAAAAATTTGATGTAGAGAAAGTTGACTTGACTGACAGCAAGTATGCAAAGGAGTATGACGAGAACAAGTTGTGGGATAAGGTGAAGAGTGTTGCCAAGAAAGCCGGAATCAAGGTGATTTACTATGTGTTGGAGCTGTTCTATGCGATGCAATCAGGGAATGTTACTATGGGCGAAAAGACGCTCATCATTGCCGCGTTAGGCTATTTCATTCTGCCTCTCGACCTGATACCGGACTTTATTCCCATTGCGGGTTATGGTGACGATGCCGCTGTGCTGTATGGCTTGATTCAGAAGCTTGACGGCATTGACGAACGTGTGAAGGCACAGGCGAAGAGCAAACTGAAGGAGTGGTTTGGCAATTACGACGAGAGTAAGCTTGAAGAGTGACAGACATTATTCCATCATTTGACATTATAACGTTCTTTATGACCTCAACAATTTATTTCCCATATAACGCCCGCAAGGTGTTCACTGCGGCGAAGTGGGCTGTGCAACGTGCAGGGCTTTTCAACCGCATAAATGCTAATGAGAGGCTGCTATGTATTACAGCTTCACACGGCTTCCCTATTGTGGGGGAAGATATTGAGCTACGTATTGTTGCCAACAGTACCGACGAAGCGAGTGTAGAGATAAAATCCTCCGATAAATTGTTGTATAACATTTTCAAATGGGGAAATAACAAACGCAATGTAAAGGACATTACGGCCCTTATGCAGAATGAGATTTATCGTTACCTGCAAGTCGATGACTCGGCTTGCTACGGCAGGCGAAGCGAGATTAGGATTGTACCGCCCGAAATAAAGTTGAGTAAATGATTCTTTGATTTGTACCAAAACACCATAGTTTTGGTACAAATTGTTTAGAACCGTTTTTTTCTGCCTCATTTTTGCTTTTGGGTATAGTTATAAAGTAGATATTTGCTATGTAAACAATGTGAAAAACAAATTAAAACAATTTATATTATGGCGATTTCAACAATTTTTTCAGGTTTTTCTTTTGTGAAGAACGTAAGCAAGTTGCGCAAGACTGCGATTGATTATTTCAAAAGTGAAGGTATCAAATGCGAAATTAAGGATGGCGAATTGCTCTTTTGGTTCAAAGACAATGTATATACCCTGCAACTTTGCGAGGGTGATGATTATGCGGAGTGTGGCATTGTATATGAGTGCAATGCCGATGAATACGCAGCGCTAAACACTGAGGAGAAGACTTTCATCGCAGACAAGGTAAATACGAACCTGTATAACCATGCCACTGTATATGCTTATAATGATTCTATAAAAATTGATTCAACATTCTATTTCACTTCAAAGAAGATGTGGACAGAACTGTTCATAAAGCACTTCAATGAGCTGAACGAGGCTGTTGCTATGACCATGGATATTATCTGTGACAAGATTGCAGATGACGATAAAGATGATGCGGAGAAGCCCAAGCAAATAGGTTTCTGCGTGCCCAAACAGAATGAGAATACAAATGGCAACGATGTTGCTGCAGTTGCTAAAAAATAAAAAGTATTACTATGAATATCGAAGAACTAAAGAAACGTGCTGCCTCTGGCGATGCCGAGGCGCAATATAAGTTAGGAGAATGCTACTACAATGGCGATGATATAAAGCAGGATGATGAGGCAGCTGTTTTGTGGTTTAAAGAATCTGCCGGGCAGGGCTATACTCCGGCATATAAAGCCTTAGGGGATTGTTATATTTTTGGCTATGGTGTTGAGCAGGACTATGAAGAGGCCGTTAAGTGGTGGCGTTTGGCAGCAGAGCAGGGTAACGCAGAGGCACAAAATAATTTAGCTATTGCTTATGCCAACGGTGACGGTGTTGAACAGAACTTTGAGGAAGCTGTAAAGTGGTGGTGCTTGGCAGCAGAGCAGGGTAACGCCGAGGCACAACATAATTTGGGCTATGCTTATAAATGCGGCGAGGGTGTTGAACAGAACTTTGAGGAGGCTGTAAAGTGGTATCGCTTGGCAGCAGAGCAAGGACTCGTTGAGGCACAATTTAATTTAGGCAATGCTTATAAGCGCGGCGAGGGTGTTGAACAGAACTTTGAGGAAGCTGTAAAATGGTGGCGTTTGGCTGCAGAGCAAGGTAATGCAGATGCTCAACTTTATCTGGGGGTCTCCTACAAATATGGTTGTGG
>JAFXAR010000072.1 GCA_017516885.1 Bacteroidaceae bacterium | reverse complement strand
CCGTGTGATTGAGGCGGCAAACAGCAAACTGGCTGTGGGCGACACATTCCAATGTTACCACTTTGTAAATAACGAGCCACTGCATCTGCGTTGCCTTGTGCAGAACAATGGAAAGCCCACAGGCTTTGTGTGTGGCAGAACTGGCGGCGTACAGTACAGAGTGCTTACCGAAGATTTGTGAGAAAGAGAAAATGATAACATCGGACTACATAAGCGACAACAACGCCTTTGACGAAAAGGTATTCATTGGTGACATGGGTGCAACATCGCTGTCGTACAGGGTGGGCATTGATGGAAGGCAATACTTTATGAAGCAGTTGCGCTCCGAGTTCTTTCCCAACAAAAGCAACAGAGACCTATTTTACAAGGAGTATGAGCTGGGAAAAAAAATAGATAGCCCTTACATAGTGAAGTATCACGATATTTACGAGAGCAACGATGAACTGTATATTCTCATAGAGTATGTGCAGGGTGTTACCATAGAAGAGAAACTGACAAAGGAAAAGGGGTTCTTTGCCAACGAACAGAATTTGTGGAATTTCACACTGCAGCTGCTCGAAGGTCTCAAGGCCTTTCACTCCAAAGGAATTGCATACGTCGATGTGAGCCCCAATAACATAATGCTCACTCAAGTGGGTAACAACGTAAAGATTGTCGACCTCGGTTTCTGCTTTAGCAGCGAATACTGCCATATATTGGGAAGCACAAAGAGCTTCACTGCTCCCGAACTAAGCAACAAGGCTACTGAGAATATCGACGAACGAACCGACATTTATGCAGTTGGCTGCCTATTGCGCTATATAAAACAAAAAGCCAGTGTTAAATATTCCAGACATTTCTATCAGGTAATAAAAAAGTGTACAAGAACCAGCAAAGAGAAACGGTATGCCACAATAGACGAAATGATATTGGCGATTAAAAAACGCAACAGCAAACGTAACTTTTTAGTGGCGTTGACTGTTGTGCTGGCACTTATACCAATTGTCTATTCTGCACTTATTGGAAATTCAAGGACCCAAAGACCTGAAGTTGCAACAACCATAGAAATTGAAGGCGTCATTTATAGAACATTATCGCATAACGAGAGAACATGTGAAGTTGTGGGTGGCTGTGGAAACAAAGAAGGTAATGCATATATATACCCCGAGATAACCTTAGACAATAAACAATACAGAACAATAAGTATAGCCGATTCGGCTTTTTACAAAAGCAAAATACTATCGGTGTACATTCCGGAGGGAATTAGGGACATCGGCTACGACGCCTTTCGTGAATGCGACTCAATAGCAAGCATTTCACTCCCCAGTACAGTGAAAAATATAAATGCATCGTTTAGGAAAATGAAAAGGCTTAAAGCCGTAAAAATATCACCCGAGATAAAAAGTATTAGCAATACTGCATTTGTAGACTGCATATCACTCACATCTATCTATATTCCTGAAGGTATTGAACGCATAGAGCTGGATGCCTTCGGCCGATGCTCGGGCCTGAAGAATGTTTCACTGCCACAAAGCCTGAAAGTTATTGAACGCGGAGTTTTCTGGGAGTGCAAGGGACTGGAGGAGATTACCATCCCTTCCGGGGTAGAGGAGATTGGCGACTACGCTTTTTTCCACTGCGACAGCTTAAGACACGTCTATATTCACGCACATACTCCCCCTGCAATTACCACAATCTTTAAGAACAGCAATGCAGTGATACACGTGCCGTTCACTGCCTTGGAAAACTACAGGAAACACCCCTACTGGTTAAAGTACAATATTGAGGGGGATTTATAGATGTCAAGCAACAATACCGGAACTGGCATCACCGCTTTGCCGCACCCCGCACAGGATGACTTTCATCCATCCTGCGTGCGACTGACTGCTATCGGTGATGTTGACTATTGTACAGCTGCCAAGTGTTTACCAGATTATGCCAAACGGAATAGAAACCGCCGGCAAGGGCTGTAACAGGAGTAAGAAAGGTATAAGCAAGCCAGATGGCAAATACGGTATTCTTCTGCCCAAGTGCCTGTCCGCCTGTGACAGTCTCACCGTAGCGTGCGCCAATGCGGCGTCCCGCATAGAATTGCAGCAGACAGCATAGGAGCGACACTGCTGCAATGCCGGCCATTAGAAGCAATGATATTTGTGAATGCACTATCGCCTTTGTTGTAACAGCAATGGCAAGTGCAAGCGCCACCAGCCAAAGGAAAAACGGAAGATTACGCCCTTTTGTCACAAGCCATCCGTGCACAGAGGGAAGAAAGCGTCTCAACAGTTCGGCACAAAGCAGGGGCAAAAGCAGCAAAGGAAACACTTTGCCTACGATTACGAGAAACGAAGCCTCAAGCGAAAGCCCCGCCACCGGATGCGACAAAGCAAGGAAAAGCGGCGCAATAACTGCAACTGCCATATTTATCTGCATAGTATATGAGACAAGCGATGCAGGGTTTCCGCCCAACTTTGCCGTAATTACCGCTGCAGCAGTGGCTGTGGGGCACAAGAGGCACATCATAGCAGTCTCCATAAGCATTCTCGCGGCAGAGGGCATTCCGCCTGCAAATGCAATGGAGAGAGAGATTGCCATGAAAGGCAGCAGCTGGAACGCCAAAAGCCACAGATGCCACCTCTGCGGCTTGAGCTCACTTATGCGCACCTTGCAGAAAGTAACAAAAAGCATAGCAAAGATTAGCCCCGGCTGCACAATGGAGACAACCGAAGAGACAACAGCGCCTGTACCCGCGGGCAAAGGGAGAGCCTTATAAAGGAAATACGCCACTGCGCCGCCTGTCATAGCAATGGGCAGCGGCCAGTTGCGCAGGAATTTATATAAAGTGACATTCAGATTCATTAGAGAACAACTTAGGAACTGTATTAAGTGAGATATAAACGTCACTAAACAGCGTCTTGAACAACCTCTAAGGAAGTTGAGCTAAATACTCCAGACCCTCCTTATAGCCGCAGAAACCTTTTCCGCAGATTCTCTTTTGCGCATAGAGCGACACAAAGGAGAAACGGCGGAACTCCTCCCGCGCTGATATATCGGTAAGATGCACCTCCACTGTTGGCAGTGCCACCGCCTTTAGCGCATCAAGAATAGCAACGCTTGTGTGGGTATACGCCGCAGGATTTATAAGAATTCCATCAAACACCCCATAGGCCGCCTGTATTTTGTCTACTATAGCACCTTCATGGTTTGACTGGAAAAGCTCTACATCAAGCGACAGTTCCGCCGCACATGAAAGAACAAACGCCTCAAGCGCCGTAAAATTCTGCGCGCCGTAAAGAGCCGGCTCGCGCAACCCAAGAAGATTTAGGTTAGGCCCATTGATTACTAGTATCTTTTTCATATATTCATGCTGTTGGATTACAGTTGCGAAGATACAACAAAGAAATGAAAAAGAGAGCGGGAAAGAGAGAGCGTGTTCACTGCCTTAGGGCATTTTCTCTATTTCGTGCAAGTTGAGCAGTCCGTTTACTATTGCATAGATGGCTATTCCGGCCGATGAATGTATCTGAAGTTTATTTGAAATGTTCCTGCGGTGTGTGGTTACAGTATGCACTGAGAGGTTAAGAATTTCCGCAATCTTACCAAGGCCGAGCGCGATGCTGTTATAAAGTTCATTGACTCTATCTGATTTATTATTATCTTTGGCCTGCAATTTGCAGCCCAAAGGCTTTTTGTATACAATGAAAAAAGAGAAACTGTTCAAATACCTTTCATTCGGCCTGTTTGCGGCAATAACCGCCATACTGATGGCTGCCACCATTGCCGAGAAACTCTATGGCACGGAATACGCATTAGAGAACATCTACTGCGCGGGGTGGATGATTGCCCTGTGGACAGTTTCGGCTGTATCGGCCATTGTATATATGCTGCAGCGCCGTCTCCACAAACAGCCTGTAACACTATGCCTGCATCTCTCCTTTGCTGTAATACTGGCAGGAGCATTAGTGACGCACCTCACAGGAAAGCAGGGACAGATGCATCTTCGCGAAGGCGAGCTTGCATCGTCATTCACTCTCGCCGACGGCACTGTTGAGGAGTTCCCCTTTGCTATATCGTTAAAAGAGTTCAAGGTAATACAGTATGCCGGAACTCAAGCGCCCATGGACTTCAAGAGCCTGATTGTGGTACACGACAACGGAGAGACCGAAGGCAGCGTGTCAATGAACAACATATTCAAGCATAGGGGATACCGTTTCTACCAGTCGGGGTACGACAAGGACAGGAAGGGCACATTTTTTGCCGTGTCGCACGACCCATGGGGAATAGGCATCACATACGCCGGGTATTCGCTGCTGCTCCTCTCTATGATACTATTCTTTTTCTATCCTGGCAGCATGTTCCGCGCCACAATGCGCAGCATTATGCGCAGGAAAGCATGCCTTCTTCTGCCGCTCATTCTGTTCCCCGCTGTGCCAGCCGCCGCGGAGACTGCGCCAAGGACACTGCCCAGGGAGAGCGCAGAAGAGTTCTGCAACATACATGTATGCTATAACAACAGAATATGCCCTCTGCAGACACTCGCCATTGACTTTACCGCAAAAATGTGCGGCAAAAGGAGCTACAGGGGATATACCGCCGAGCAGGTACTCGCCGGCTGGCTCTTCTTTTACGACGACTGGAAAAGCGAGCCTATGATAAAAATCAAGGGCAAGGAGGTTAGGAACGCTTTGGGAATAGAGGGCGATTATGCCAAGCTCACCGATTTCATTGGCCCTGACGGATATAAGCTCGAGGAGGCAATGCGCGGAAAAACTCCGCAGGAGCAGAAGAACTATGCAGCTGCAATTGAAAAATTCAATATCGCAAGCATGGTCTACACCGGCGCTATGCTGAAGATATTCCCTTATACCGACATTATCACGGGTGAGACCGCATGGTTCTCCTTTGCCGAAAGACTGCCCGAGAACATTCCTCCCGCACAGGCGCTGTTCATTGCCAAGAGCATGAATCTTGCAGCAGAAAAAATTGCAATGAACGATTATGAGGGTGCTATCGCAATAATCGGGAAAATAAGGGAATACCAGAAAAAAGAGGGCGGCGAGAGCATACCTTCGGAGCAGGAGTTCAATGCCGAAAAGCTTTACAACAGCATAAACGGCAACCGCCCGCTGGCAATGGCATGCCTTACGGCCGGAATTCTCTCCTTCCTTATCTTCTGCATCAAAAGCAATGAGGGCAATGCGCTAAAGGCAGTCAGAATTGCGCTAAAGGCGCTTGCATGGTGCATAATGGCATATATTGCATTGCAGATAGCCCTGCGCTGGTACATCAGCGGGCACATTCCACTTTCAAACGGTCACGAGACAATGATTTTCATGGCATTGTGCAGCACACTGCCGGCACTCTCGGCCGGCAAAGGTGCAAGGCTGTCGATTCCATTCGGCTATATTATATGCGGTTTCTCTCTCCTTGTCGCCACAATGAGCGAGGCAACTCCGCAGATAACTCCGCTCATGCCAGTGCTGCAGTCACCGCTGCTATGCATACATGTGGTTGTGATAATGATTTCCTACACCATTCTTGCATTTACAATGCTCAACGGCATAGCCGCATTTATAATGCATTTTACGCGCAAGGATTCTGTCAGGGAGACTGTGGTTCTGCAAGAGAGAAGCAGAGCAATGCTCTACCCCGCCGTATTCCTTCTGACTGCCGGAATTTTCATAGGTGCAGTTTGGGCAAACGTATCATGGGGACGCTATTGGGGATGGGATCCCAAAGAGGTGTGGGCGCTCATAACTATGCTTGTCTACAGCGCCGCGCTGCACAGCGGCTCAATAAAAATTATGCGCCGTCCGCTCTTCTTCCACGCCTACTGCATCGCGGCATTTCTAACAGTGCTAATCACATACTTCGGCGTAAACTTCATCCTGGGCGGCATGCACAGCTACGCATGAGAAACCTAAATTTTCTTTTAGAACCAAGCGCAGCAGAGGCATCTCCCATTCAAACAATCGCTTTATATGATTTCGGCGTATGTACCGAAGTACCTGAACTGCTCGCCGCATTCGTGAAGCTCGCACATCAGGGAGAGGAACTCGTCGCTGTAGACTGAGGCTTCAATATCAAAATAGAAGCGGTACTCAAACTCGCGCTCGGGAATTTGACGGCTCTCAAGCTTTACAAGGTTCACTCCGGTGGCGTTGAAGCGCGACATTATGCGGAAAAGTGTTCCGGGACGGTTGGGAATGTTAATCATCACACTGGTGCGGTCGGCGCCCGAGTAGATTTTGGGTTCTTTTGCTATGCAGATGAAGCGGGTGTAGTTATTGTCGCGGTTCTGCACCGATGACTTGATTACCTGCATCTGGTAAAGTTCGGCGCAAAGGCGTGAAGAGAGCGATGCCTTTGTTGGGTCACCGCCCTGGGCAACCATGCGTGCAGCCTCGGCTGTATTCTCGCATGCAATTACGCGCACGTTCTTCAATGTAGAAAGGAATTCGGAGCACTGGTTTATCGCCTGCTGATGCGAATATATTTCACGAATATCCTCTAGCTTTGCGCCGGGAACACCAAGAATGGCATGGTCGACCTTAAGGCGCACTGCGCGGACAATGTTTACATTATATGCAGCAAGAAGGTCGTAGATTGCGTTTACAGAACCTGCAAGAGAGTTCTCAATAGGGAGCACGCCAAACTCGCAAAGACCGCTGCTGACGGCTTTGAAGACACCTTCAAAATTGCTCATGTACATAATTTCGGGCAAGTCGAAAAGACGCTCCGATGCAAGATGTGCGTATGAGCCCTCGCATCCGGCACATGCAACAGAGGCACGCTTGGGGAATGGCTGAGGCGGAACAGAGGCTATGTTCTTAAAGTAATTGAAGAACTCGCTGCCTTCGGAAAGCATGCGCGTCTCGTAGGATTCGCTGAGGTCGAAAATAGTGCGGTAAAGGGTGCGTCCGTAACCCTCGAACTCCGGGCCGAGGCGTTTTGAGACATTGTGGAGCACTGTGCGCGCACGCGAAGGATGATACACCGGGAGATTATTCTCCTTTTTATATTTTCCTATTCCTGAAACCACCTGCATTCGGCGTGCAAAGAGGTCGCACATTTGAGTGTCTATCTCATCTATTTCCTGACGTAGTTTATCCAAATCCATAAATATGACGCTGTTTTAGGTTTATAAAAAATATTATCTTATAGAAGCGGCTTTGCTTGTTTCGCCGTTATTTATTGTTATTTTTACATTCAACTCTCTTTATAAGGAGGTTCTGCATTATTAAGATTTCTCCTTATTGCTGTCATAAAAGCGGCAATCACCGCTATTCAACCATTCCGCCAAGCGCTGCAAAATCCTCAAAAAAAGCAGGGTAGGATTTCGCCACGCACTCTGAGCCTGTTATCGTTGTTATACCCTTGGCAACAGTAGCAAGCACTGCTGCCGACATTGCTATGCGGTGGTCACCGAAACTGTTGGCGGGTGCAACAGCTTCCGGTTCGCCGCCATAGACGGTAAACGTATCCTCGCCCACAGTGGAATCTATCCCGAACGATGCAAGCACGCTCTTCATTGCAGCAAGGCGGTCGCTCTCTTTAAAACGCAGACGGCCCACATTTGTAAAGGTGGTCGTTCCCTGAGCCATTGCGGCAGCGACAGAGAGAATGGGTACAAGGTCTGGGGTATCCATGCTGTCAAGTTCAGTACCGAAAAGGTGCGAAGGCATTGCCACGACCTTTCCGGCGGCAGTCTCTATGAATGCGCCCATGCTGCGCAGATGGTCTATTATAGCACTGTCGCCCTGCAATGTACCGGTATTCATTCCCTCAATTGTCAAAGGCTGCTTGCCTATTACACCAGCCACCGCCCAAAAAGCCGCCGACGACCAATCACCCTCTACCACCACTCTCCGGGGCATGCGGTACCGCTGGCCGCCTTTTATGCTGAATATATTGTTTCTGCGCTCTACTGCTATTCCAGCCACGCGAAGGGCATCTATAGTCATATCAATATACGATGCGCTCGTAAGACCGCCCGTGACCTCTATTACACTATCCTCGGCAGCCAAAGGAAGAGCAAAAAGCAAACCGGTAAGATATTGCGATGAAACATTTCCCGGAAGAGTGAACGCTCCACCCTTGAGAGTGCCTCTGCATGTCACAGGAAGCTCGTGTTCGGAATGGCATTCAAAAGAGATTCCATGCCCGGAAAGAACATCGGTGAGCGCACCCATCGGACGTTGCGGAAGCTTGCCCGCACCTGTGAATGTGGCATCAGCGCCAAGCACGGCAGCCACCGACATAAGAAAACGGAGCGTTGAGCCGCTCTCGCCGCAATCAAGCGTGCCGCCTTTTATCAAATCCAATGGCTGAACATCAAAAATCCCCGATGAAAAGGTTATTTTTGCACCTATTGCATTCAAGCAGCGCATTGTTGCCATTATATCATCGTTGACACTGCTGCACACGACAGAGCAGGGTTCTGTACCCAAGGCCGCGCAGATGAGCAGACGGTGCGCCTGCGATTTTGAAGGCGGCGGGACTACAGTTCCTTTCAATGTTCCGTGTACTTTTATATCCATATATACTGAATTAAGGTATGCTCAATATAACAACAGCGCATCATATCACTTTCTGCAATAAATCCTTCAGTTCCTCCACCGGAAGGGGAACAAGAGTGCAGTCACCCACTGAATGGGGCAGCACCACCGAGATAGTGCCGCCGCGGCGCTTCTTGTCGGTAAGCAGGGCATTGTATATCTCTTCGGCACTATAAGGGGAAGTAATGTCAAATCCATACTCAGCCAACAGTGCAGAAAGTTCATCGGCAATATCGCACAGCCCGCAGAGCGGCGCAATGCGCGCAGCAATAACCATACCCTTTGCCACAGCCTCGCCATGGGAAATGCCAAAATTGCTCAGTTTCTCAATGGCATGGCCAAAAGTGTGTCCAAAATTGAGCAAGCCCCGTATGCCGTTATCAAATTCATCCTGCTGCACAACGTCGCGCTTTATTTCAACACATCGCGCCACAACCGCCTCGCGGTCAAACGGCAGGGTATGAAGTTTTTTGTATAGTTCACTGTCAAGAATTACACCGTACTTTATAACCTCGGCACAGCCGTCACGGTATATTTCCTTGGGAAGAGTGTCCATGAGGGCTGTATCGCAGCAAACAAGCGATGGCTGATAGAAACTGCCAACAAGGTTCTTGCCTGCAGGAATATCAATTGCCGTTTTTCCGCCAACAGAACTGTCTACGGCAGCAAGCAGTGTAGTAGGCACTTGAACATATTTCACTCCGCGCAGATAAAGCGAAGCCGAAAGACCGCCAAGGTCGCCCACCACTCCGCCGCCGAAAGCCACCACTGCATCGCTGCGGGTAAGCTGCTCTCCGGCCATGAAGTTAAGGAAAGAGAGCAGACTCTCGGCGCACTTTGATGCCTCGCCGGCAGGAATCACATATTTGCATGCTTTATATCCGGCATGCTGAAGATGCTCCATTATTATTGTGCCGTAGAGCGCGTCAACATTGCTGTCAGTAAGTACTGCCAGGCGACAATCGCCAAGCAGAGGACGCATTAAGCCGCCCAATTCGGCAAGAATGCCGCGGCCTATGACTATATCATAGCTGCGCGATGCCTCAACGTGTATTGTACTGTATTTCATAATCTTATTTCTCGGCCTCCTCCTTAGCAATCCTTCCGTCCCTCAGCAGGGCGCACAAGGTTTCCGCATCATCGGCAGCAATGGCCTCACGGTACTCGTGAAGAGAGTTTATGAGCAAATCAAGTTCATTTAAAAGATGCTCCTTGTTATCAAGGAAGAGTTCAGTCCACATGTTCTCATTAAGGCGCGACACGCGGGTAAAGTCGCGGAAACTGCCGGCACTGTAGCCTCGGTGGAACTTTGCCGAAGGGCTTTTTATGAAGGCGTTGGAGACAACGTGGCACATTTGCGAGGTGTAGGCAATCATGCGGTCGTGGAAATCGGCTGTGGTAACTACAAACTTCTTGAAGCCCAATGGCTGCAACGACTGCTTTACGGTGTCAAGCAGTACAATGTCATCGTGCACAGCGGGCACAATAATGAACGAAGCACCGCTGAAGAGCGTGGGCTTTGAATATTTATAGCCGGAATACTGCAAGCCCGCCATAGGATGCCCGCCAACGTATGTAAAGCCATACTCCGCGGCAAGGGCAAAGCCCTTCTCGCATACAGCGCGCTTTGTTCCGCAGAAATCAATTACAAGTGTCTCTCTGGACACTTTGCATGCATTTTCGCTTATATAGCCAACTACAGCATGCGGCGTTGCAGTGAGCAGCAGAAGATTGCAGCCGCTGATGTTCGCCTCCGAAAGTTCTGTATCAACTGTGCCTTCAAGCTGCGCAAAGCCAACTATCTGCCTGTTTATGTCAAAGGCATACACTGTGTGCCCGGCAGCCTTGTATGCCTTTGCTGCCGAACCGCCGATAAGGCCTAATCCTACAACCCCTACTACCATACCCTTATCAATGCATTATACCGCGAATCTCGCGTACACGCTGCGCAACCTCATCGAACTGCTCAGGGGTAAGCGACTGCGCACCGTCGCAAAGCGCGCAAACGGGGTCGTTGTGCACCTCAATGATAAGACCGTCAGCACCTGCGGCTGTAGCTGCGCACGCCATAGGGCGCACAAGGCGGGAAACGCCTGTAGCGTGGCTTGGGTCAACAACTATGGGAAGATGGGTAAGCCCCTGCAATACTGGGACTGCTGCAAGGTCGAGCACATTGCGGGTGTAGTTATCGTAACTGCGTATGCCGCGCTCGCAGAGAATCACCTGCTCGTTACCCTCGGACATGATATATTCGGCACTCATAAGAAGTTCCTTGAGCGTTGCCGAAAGGCCGCGCTTCAGCAGGATAGGCTTGTCGCTGCGGCCAAGTTCCTTAAGCAGTTCAAAATTCTGCATATTGCGCGCTCCCACCTGAATAATGTCAACGTCGGCGAAGAGGTCGAGATGCGATGCACTCATAATTTCAGTAACAATTGGCAGCCCGGTTGCCTCGCGTGCCTTGAGAAGCAGTTGAAGGCCCTCTGCGCGCAATCCCTGGAAATCATAGGGCGAAGTACGCGGTTTGAATGCGCCGCCTCGCAGGATATTCGCTCCCGATGCCTTTACGGCACGAGCAACGGTAAGAATCTGCTCCTCGCTCTCAACAGAACAAGGGCCGGCCATAATGGCAAAATTGCCGCCGCCTATCTTCACCCGATTTTCGCCCTTGCCCACAGTGACCACCGTATCATCGGGATGGAAACTGCGGTTAGCGCTCTTGAAGGGGTCGGTGATGCGTGTAACGCGGTCAATTATCTCAAGACCGGCAAGCAAGTCCATATCAATTTTGCGGGTATCGCCAATGAGGCCAATGACTGTCTGCATTTCCCCCTCAGACACATGCACACGCACATTCTGCGACTCAAGCCAATGGATAAGATTATCCTGCTGAGCCTTCGTTACTCCATGTTTTAATACTGCTATCATATTAGTTATATTTTGCTTGTTTAATAATATATTATATTGCAATTTGCAAATTTACAAAGAAACTTCAATTATCCTATATTTTTCACAAAAATACATCCATAATGTGAGCAATAAGTCAGTTAACACACCCCCTTTTCTGTAAAATGTGTTATTATTGGAGAATGACTGCAAACATATTGACATAAAAAAGAAGATGACCAGAAAGTGTATATCTGCGCTACTCATGCCTTAAAAGGTTCATTTGAGTTCGGCAAAATGCCGTTTTAAGTTTTTTGCAGACTTCCAGCTACATCTTTTTATGCATATTACACAACAATAGGGTGGCTAAAAAACCACCCTATTGCGTATTATAATTGGAGTTTTATATTACTTCATAGCCTTCTTGACAGCCTTGGCAATTGCCTTCTCTGCTGAAGCCTTTGCTGCATCGAGCTTTTTCTGAGCCTTAGCCTCAGCCTTAGCATCACCGGCAGCCTTAGCAGCCTTTACTGCATCGTAGAGAGCCCAAAGGTTCTTCTTTGCAGTTACCTCCTTCTGTGCTGCGCTGTAAGCCTCAGCGTAAGCCTCTGTAGCAGCCTCAGCCTCAGGAGCTGCGTATGCATGCTTGTAGCCCTTCTGAACATCCCAGTAACCGCGTGTGAAGTCGGGGAATGTTACAGCTGCACAGTTGTTGTCCATTGACAATGTGCCGAGCTCTGCCAAGCAGCACCATTCTGCCAAGTCATAAACGTCCATGTCAAGAGGAAGACCATTCTGCAAGCAGTAAACAAGACGTGAATCCATAACGAAGTCCATACCGCCGTGACCAAGGTCGCGACCCTTCTCAACATACTTCTTGAGGATTGGGTGGTAGTACTTAGCCATCATAGCATCCTTCTGTGCATCGCTCATAAAGCCGTGAGCGTTGAGGTTGTCAACCTGAGGAGCGCCTGTACCCTTGAGAGCATCGCCTGAGAGAGCAAGCTTAGGCTCTGGATACTTTGTTGCATAACCCTTTGTACCTGTGAGCTTGAACAAACGGTTGTAGGGCTGCGGTGTCATGACATTGTGCTGGATTTCAACAACCTTGCCCTTTGCTGTACGCATAAGAGTTGTTGTGTGGTCGCCATTGCGGAACTCCTTGCACTCCTTGCCTGTCTTCTCCTTTACAAGCTCCTTGCCGAAGAAAGGATCTGTATCCATTGCAACCAATGTTGTGAAGCGGTCGCCACGGTGAATGTCAAGGCACTGTGCAACGGGGCCAAGGCCGTGAGTAGCGTAGAGGTCACCGCGGTTCTCCTTGTTGTATTTCAGACGCCAGTGGAGGTTGTCAACATCGTTGTCAGCAGGGTCTTTCCAGTATGCATCCCAGAACCACTCAAGGCTGTGGATGTAAGCACCCTCGGCGCGGATAATCTCACCGAACACGCCATCCTGAGCCATTGCAAGAGCGTTCATTTCATAATCGTCATAGCAGCAGTTCTCAAGGATGAAGCAGTGAAGACGTGTCTTCTCTGCAAGGTCAATAAGACTCCAGCACTGCTCAAGGTTCATTGCAGAAGGAACCTCGATAGCTGTGTGCTTGCCATTCTCAAGAGCGCACTTTGCTACAGGATAGTGGTGATTCCAGTCAGCAGCAACGTAAACGAGGTCAATGTCGGGACGCTTGCAAAGTTCCTCATAACCCTTCTCGCCATAGTAGATGTCGGCAGGAATAAGGCTCTGCTTGCGAAGTTCCTCCTGACACTTGGCAGCGCGCTCATATTCATAGTCGCAAAGAGCAACAATCTCAACGCCTGGGATACGGCAGAAACGTACCACTGCGCCAGGTCCGCGCATACCAAGACCAACGAACGCTACGCGTACAGTCTTGATTGGAGCAACTGCAAGGTTCAAAGCATGCTCCTGGCCAGCTGGACGCTCAGGAGTCTCAACTACGATAGTACCCTTGTCCCAATGCCATTTTGTAGAGGGAGAGAGTGACTGTGCCTGTGCTGTATTGCCTGCAAAAGCCATTACAGCAACAAGGGCAAGAACAAATAATTTTTTCATATTACAGTGTGTTTTTAAATAAATATGTATAATATTCAATTATTCTGTTGATATTCTTCCTTTTATATCAGTTTTTCATAAGATGCCGGCATCTGTTGTGCCGTGCGCTGCGCGCAATACGTTTTTGCAAAGATAACCAAAATAATATTATATCACAATTTTGATATGAAAATTTACAAACTGTAAACAGGCATTCTATTCAAGCGTAGAGAAATCAACGTCAGGAGCTTCGGTCACGTTGCCGGCACGATCGAAATATGTTCCCGACTTCATGTACTCGTCAAAGAACCCGCCCATTGTAAGGAAGAAGTTCTCGCCCTCAACGCCGCCGTTGTAGTCAAGGCGCTGTCTGTGATGTCCTGTAGCGTCACAAGTGAAACGCCCTTTTGTTACAGGAATCCATTTGCCGTCAACAGTACGCGCCCACTGGTTGCCGTAATAGGCCTTTCTGTTATAGTAGCCCATTACCGGATTGAAGTTCTCCAGGAACGAGTGCGCATTGGTGTACCATGTTGAAGTCTTAGGACGGCGGAAAGATGCCACAAGACGCCACTTGCCCTGATGATTGTCAAAGAAGTAGGCCGTATATACAGTGTTGCCATTGCCGTCAGGCCTTACACCCATAAGGAAACGGCAGCGCTCGCCGGCCTTCCAGTCATAGTGCATATAGCTCTGTCCGCCAGAACCCTCATTGCCAAAATCGTTAATCTTTACGCCTTCGCCCTTTTTGACAAGTGTTACACGCAATGAATCGGGAATTTCGGCGGGGTTGTCGGTGTGGAAAGGACTCCATACAGAGAACAGCACCCTTCTCTTGTGCGGGCTGTTGTTCTGCATGCCAAAATAGCCCTCGCCAAAGCCGCATGCCATATAATAGCTGCTTGGAATATCTCCCTCTTCGGGCACTACAACCTCGTTATAGAACCACTCGATTTTCTCCTCGCGGGGAAGAGCATAGCCCATATGCACCGAAGGACCGCGACGGCCGAAATGGGTGCTGAACTCAGGCCCTACATAGACAACCGGAGCAACCTCTCCGCCTACAATAACAGCCTCAATATTTCCAAAGCCCTCGCCTTTCTTTATTTTCAGGCCGCGGACATCCACTTTTACATATCCCGGTGTCTTTACCTTGAATTTGCCTACTTCAACACGCACCGGAGCATCGCTGTCAAGATTTATTTTCTTCTTTTTGCCCAACAGCGAAACCTCTATTTTTGAATGGCCTTGCGCCTGGAGCGCAATATTCATCTTGCCGGCCTTTTCTGTTCTGAAGTAGAAGCTTATCACTGTTTCCACATCATTCCAGTTGCGCAGAGCACATTGATTCTCGTCAATGAACACAGCGCTCTTTGTATCGGGTTTTCCCTGAGCGGGTGATGTTATATACCCATTGCCCGACAATCTGACAACACACTCGTCCTGAGCAGCAGCCGGCAGCGCCAACAGTGAAACTGCAATCAAAGACATCAAATAGAAGATTCCTTTTTTCATATTTTCATAATTAAAATATTCATCAATACCGAAAGGGTTAAACATCCCTTTACAGTTTTACACACCAAACTGCCGGCTAAAAGGCATCCATCATTTGATGCACCCGGCCGGAGCTCTTAGATGCTGTTAAAAAAACAGTTTCTTAAAAACGCTTGCAAGTTATTAAAATAAAAAGTAATTTCCAAAATTACCTTCAACATATTTCTGCAACTGCATGCAGAGCGCGAGATTCAAGAACATTACATACAGCAGAAGCTGCGCACAAGAGCACTATTCATCAACCTTGGTATCACCCACCCATTTGCCGTAGAATATCTTGTGATTAGGCTTCACAAGCATTCCGTAGCCATTACGGTAACCGCCCTCGTACTTGCCATACCAAATTTCGCCGTTAGTCCAGTAATATATGCCGTAGCCATGGCGGCGGCCATTGTAGAATTCGCCTATATATTCATCGCCGTTTGCATATTTCTCGCGCTTAAAGGAATATGGCGACGCTTTGTCATTTGAATCGGCAAGGGGATATTTCAGTGGAAGATTGCCCTCACGGGTATGCAGAGCGGAAATTTTCCCTGTCTCAAGGTCATAAAGGACGTAATTCACGTTTCCGCCTACCTTCGCAGTTTTCCCCGACATGGAAATTCCAAATATGCATGAACCGTTGCGGAACTGCCCAAAAGAAGATGCACCGTCATTGGTCTTTACATAGCCCCAGCCGTATATCTTGTCATCAATTATTGTACCATTGTAGCTTCCGGACGGTATCTTTATATAATTCTGAGACGATTCGTTCCTTACATAGTCGCAAAACACCATTTGCAGAGGTTCGCACATTTCATCGTACAGTTTCGCCTGCTCCTGCGCCGGCACATCCGCCGACAGCAACAGCATAAAAAACAGCACCGCCTTTCCGGTTATTCCGTATCTATTTGTAAAGTCCATTTTCATATATATAATGTTCAACCGCAGGCGCAACAGACCCCGAAATGCCTTGCCCCTCTGCAACCGCCCTGCGCACTGCAGTGGAGCTTATATCATAAAGTTCTGCCGGCAGCCACACAACGCCTTGCGGCAGATGAGGGACAACCTCGTTCCCGCGAGGATAAACTATTACGCCGTAACGCCGCAGAATCTCTTCGCCCTTGTACCAGCTGCCAAATTTTTCCCAATTGTCAGCGCCAATGAGCAGAAGAAATTCCCTGTCGGGATAACTCTCTTCAAGCGCAGCAAGGGTATTTACCGTATATGATGGGCGCGGAAGCGCGAACTCAAAGTCGCATGCCCTAAATGCGGCCTCGCCTTGAATTGCAAGCTGCACCATTCGGAGACGCCTGTTTTCGTCAGTCAGAGCAGTTCCCTGCTTATGCGGATTCTGCGGAGAGACCATAAACCACACCTCATCGGCAAGCCCGCAGTCAAGCACCCTGCGTGCAAGCGCTACATGCCCATTGTGGATAGGGTCAAAACTGCCGCCAAAAATTACAGTACGCCTTTTATCCATTAAGAAAACTATTGACAACAACCAGCAAGTCGGCCTTGGCCTTTTCAAGGTCATCGTTCACAATGACCCTGTCGGCGAATTTTGCAAAGGTCATTTCATACTCAGCCTTGCTCACGCGCTTGTCAATCTCCTCGGGGGAGGTATCGCCGCGCTTTACAAGGCGCTCCCTGAGAACATCAACAGAGGGGGCCTGCACAAATATAAAAAGAGCGCGCTCGCCATAATACTTCTTAAGGCTGCAGCCGCCTTTTACATCAACGTCAAAAAGTATATTCTGATGCGCCAGCTGGTTCTCTACCTGAGACTTCAGAGTACCGTAATAACGGCCGGGGTATACCTCTTCATACTCCACAAACTCATCGGCCGCAATGCGTGCACGGAACTCATCGGGAGTAAAGAAAAAATAGTCCACCCCATGCTGCTCTTCGCCGCGAGGCGGACGGCTTGTGGCCGAAATTGAGAATCCGAAAGAACTGTCCCGGTCCATGAGGTAATGTACCAGAGTTGACTTGCCAGAACCCGAAGGCGCTGAAAAAATTACAACTTTACCTTTGCTCATATTTTTTTACATTACATTGAGTACCTGTTCCTTTATCTGCTCAAGTTCGTCTTTCATTCTAACGACGATGTTCTGCATCTCGGCATGATTGCTCTTGCTTCCGAGAGTGTTTATTTCGCGCCCCATCTCCTGCGCGATGAAACCGAGTTTCTTTCCCTGGCCCTTCTCCTCGTCCATCGTAGAGAGGAAGTAATTCAAATGATTTGTCAAACGCTGTTTTTCCTCGTTTACATCGAGCTTTTCAATGTAGAAGATAAGCTCCTGCTCAAGACGGTTTTTGTCATAATCAACACCGGCGAGCTTCTCAAGGGATTCAGTAATGCGCGCACGGATTTTCTCCACACGCTCTTTCTCATACGGTTCAACCATTGAGAGCAGTTCCGATATTTTTGATATATTGTTCCTGAACTTGCCGGCAAGCGCCTCGCCTTCCTGGCGGCGGAACTCAAGCAAATCGGCGACAGCAAGCTCTATTCCCCTGTGAACCGACTCCCACTCCTCGTCTGTAGCATCATAGACCTCCTTGCGGGCAATAACCTCGGGCATGCGCAGCACAACCTCGAACAGATTATCGGGCAGCGCAATGCCTGTGTTCTGCGAAATCTCATTCATCTGTTCAAGATAGCCTTGCATTACCGCCTGGTTTATTGAAGGCGTATCGGCCTTTTCGCCCTGCTCTACCCATAGGGCAAAATCAACCTTTCCGCGTTCAAGGGCTGTAGTGAGCATTGTACGGATTTCCATCTCCCGGCACTTGAATTGAGGGGCAAGGCGGGTTGACAAATCCATTGCCTTACCGTTGAGAGAACGCACCTCTACACAAATCTTCTTGTCCTGAAACTGCACCACAGACTTTCCGTAGCCCGTCATTGAGTATATCATCTCATTACACTGTTTTGGTTTAACATTGCTGGCGGAGAACTCCCTACAAATCATCTAAGAGCACGCTACTATGTGCAAAAACCGCCATTCTCTGCGAAATTACGCAATTATTCGGAAAAGAACGCCACTTGAGGAGTTTTTTTCGCCACCTTATATTAAAAAATATTATTTAATAGTTAGTATGACGATAAATTTGTACATTTGCATCAAATTACCTTTTTGGGCGGAAACCCTAAAGGCGCAACAGCACAACCGGAAAATGACAACAATTATTCTGCATATTGAAGCATCAACAGAGGTCTGTTCCGTAGCGTTAAGCCAGGACGGACACATCTTTTTTGAGAGAAAAGAGAGCGAGGAGCGCTCTCACGCAAAGGTATTGGCGCCTTTTGTTGAGGAGGCAATAAAGGTTGCCGACGAGCAGGGGGCAAAGATAAACGCCGTTGCACTGAGCTGCGGCCCGGGTTCGTACACAAGCCTCAGAATTGCATCGTCCACAGCAAAGGGAGTATGCTACGGCAGAAACATTCCCCTTATAGCCATACCCACAACTGCTGTAATGTGCGTGCCGGTGCTGTTCCGCGACGATCTGCCCGAGGAGGCACTGCTTTGCCCAATGATTGACGCACGGCGCAACGAAGTATATGCCACCGTGTACGACCGTGCGCTGCAAGCAGTCAAAGAGACACATGCCGAGGTGGTTACAGAGAGCAGCTATGCCGAGTTTCTTGAAAAAGGGCCGGTATATTTCTTCGGCAACGGTGCCGAAAAGTGCAAGAGCATAATAACCCACCCGAACGCCCGCTTCCTTGACACATGCAAGCACCCGCTTGCAAAAAACATGATGCCGCTTGCCGAAAAGGCCTGGTTTGAAGAGAAATTTGAAGATATTGCCTATTTCGAGCCATTCTACCTTAAGAACTTTGTTGCCGGCAAGCCAAAAGAACTTTTGAAGAATTATTAAAATACGCATACCCAATGATGGAATATAATACCAGACAAAAGAAACTGCCGTTGCCCGAATATGGCCGCTCGGTACAGAAAATGGTTGACCACGCCCTTTCCATTGAAAACAGAGAGGAGAGGCAGAAATGTGCAGCAACCATTGTGGAGATTATGGGAAGCATGTTCCCAAACACCCGCAACCTGCCCGACTACGAGCGCAAATTGTGGGACCACCTTGCAATCATGTCCGATTTTCAATTAGACATTGACTATCCGTTCGAGGTTATCAAGAAGGAGGAGTTCCATGTTGCACCGCAACGTGTTCCCTACCAGACAGGAGAGATTAAAAACAGGCATTACGGCCGCATAGTGGAGGAGATGATAGCCCACGCATGCACCCTTGACGAGGGCGAAGAGCGCGACAGATTCATTGAACTCATTGCCATACAGATGAAAAAGAACTACACTGCATGGAACAAGGATGGCGTTGAGGACAGGAAGATATTTGACGACCTGAGAGAATACACCAGCGGCGCAATTGACATAAGGGACAGAGAAATCAGAACAGGACAGAGCGGCAGCGCCCGCAGCAACAGCAACGCAAAGAAAAACAATCAGAAGAAAAACTTCAAACGCAAATTCTAACAAAAGGCACTATGGCTTCATTTATCATTGAGGGAGGACACAGGCTCAACGGCACTATAACGCCGCAAGGCGCAAAGAACGAGGTTTTGCAGGAGATATGCGCGACACTGCTGACCGACGAGAAGGTCACCATTGAAAATATCCCCGACATTGCCGATGTAAACAACCTCATTGCACAGCTCATGAACATGGGCGTCTCGGTAACACGCAACGGAGTAGGCTGCTACACATTCCAGGCAAATAACGTGAACCTTGACTACATTGACAGCGAGGAGTACATAAACGGATGCTCGCGCCTGAGGGGTTCAGTAATGTTCATTGGCCCGCTCATGGGACGCTTCGGGAAGGCTACAATGTCCGAGCCGGGTGGCGACAAGATTGGCCGCCGCAGGCTTGATACCCATATAGTAGGAATTCAAAAATTAGGTGCGGAATTCTCTTTTGACACAGAAAAGAGAGTATACAGGATGAGTGCAAAAAGGCTCAGGGGATGCAACATGCTGCTCGATGAAGCCTCGGTTACAGGTACTGCAAACATAATTATGGCTGCAGTGCTTGCCGAAGGAACTACAAGAATATACAACGCAGCCTGCGAACCCTACATACAGCAGCTGTGCCGCATGCTCAATAAGATGGGAGCAAAGATTTCTGGAATTGCCAGCAATCTGCTAACAATAGAGGGCGTTGACTCGCTTGGCGGCTGCACACAACGCGCTCTGCCCGACATGATTGAAGTGGGCAGTTTTATAGGAATGGCCGCCATGACACAGAGCGAAATAACAATAAAGGATGTATCTTTTGACAACCTCGGCATTATCCCCGACAGTTTCAAGCGGTTAGGCATAAGGTTTGAGCAGAAGGGCGACGATATTTTCATTCCCGCCCAGGAGCACTATGAGATTGAATCATTCATTGACGGTTCAATCATGAACATAAGCGATGCACCATGGCCCGGACTTACCCCTGACCTTCTGAGCGTACTGCTTGTGACGGCAATACAGGCAAAGGGAAGCGTGCTCATACATCAGAAGATGTTTGAAAGCCGACTGTTCTTTGTCGACAAGCTCATTGACATGGGTGCGCAGATTATCCTATGCGACCCGCACCGGGCAGTAGTGATTGGCCACAACAGACAGTTCACGCTGAAACCGCGCTCCATGAGCTCGCCCGACATAAGGGCGGGAATCGCACTGCTCATAGCTGCTATGAGCGCCGACGGCGTAAGCCGCATCGACAACATTGAGCAGATTGACCGCGGATACCAGAATCTTGAAGAGAGGCTTAACCAGATTGGCGCAAAAATAACACGTTCATAAAAACACAGCATGCTA
Source organism: Bacteroidaceae bacterium (assembly GCA_017516885.1). Taxonomy (GTDB): domain Bacteria; phylum Bacteroidota; class Bacteroidia; order Bacteroidales; family Bacteroidaceae; genus HGM04593. The sequence goes on along the minus strand of JAFXAR010000072.1, from coordinate 22,347 downwards.
AGGAGAGAAGATTTTGTATATTTCGGCAAGTTCCTGAAGCCGCACGGCACAAAAGGGGAGATAACCCTTGAGGGCGAGAGCATCGTGCTGGGCGAGGATTGCGACTTTGTCGCATGTGACATCAATGGCATACTCGTCCCCTTCTTCTTTGAAGAAAGACGCCAAAGGAACAGCGGCAGCATGATTGTGAAGATTGAGCGCCTGGACAGTGCCGAACAGGTGCGCCTGCTGACTAACCGCGATGCATATATACCGCGCGAATGGACCGAAGATAACGAAGTGCTCTCTCTGGAGATATTCAAGGGATTCACAGCCATTGATGTGAACCTGGGAGTGCTTGGAGAGGTTTGCGGCATTGACGACAGTACAATAAACACGCTTTTTGTCATTGACAGCGGCGGAGAGGAGATTCTTGTCCCTGCACAGGAGGAGTTTATCGCCGGCATTGACCAGAAGAAGAAAGAGATTCTATTTGACCTGCCCGAAGGGCTCGTTTCGCTATAAATGAGGAACAGAATGAAAAAGACAGGATTCTACAACAGACTGCTGCGGAAGTACCGCCTTACGATACATAACGAAAACAAGCTTGAGAATGTATTAGGTTTCTACATATCTCCATTATGGGTGATCTTGTCACTGTTCTTATCATTCCTGCTTGTTGCAGGTGTCCTTTTCCTCATCTTCATGTTCACGCCGGTAAGAAACATTCTTCCCAAAGAGGTAATAAACGACGGCCCGAACAAGAGGGAGCTGATAGACCTGAACCTGCGCATAGACTCCATTATATTCGAGAACCGGAAACTTGAGCAATACACAAGCAACATCAAGGCAATTCTGAGCGGAAACATAACAGCCGACTCGGTAAAGAACTCTCCAAAGCCAATAAACGCCGACAGCATTGTTGTTGCAGGAACGGCACGCGAAGAGGAATTTGTGAAGGAGTGGGAGGAGCGCGAGAAGTTCAACATCACTTCCCAGGCAAGCAACATTGCCGAATTGCAGGAGCTTACCCTCTTCCGTCCGGCAAGCGGGGAAATTGTAAGAAAGTTCAACCCCGGCGAGGGACACTACGGCGTTGACATTGCCGAAACACCCGGAGAAAACATTCTTGCCATTCATGACGGCATAGTGGTAATGAGCGACTACACCGCCAACGATGGCTACACAATAGTGCTGCAGCACCGCGAAAACATGATTTCGGTATACCGGAACTGCCACAGCCTGCTTAAAAGCGTAGGCGACAAGGTTACCGGCGGCGAGGCCATTGGAACACTTGACAGCGGCAACGGTGAGAATGGGAAAGAGAAAGAGTACATGCACCTTGAACTGTGGCACAGAGGCAAGGCGCTTGACCCCAATGTATATATTGCTTTTTAAGAGAGTACAGAGTATATGGAAAACATAAGAAAAAGACAGCTTGCGATTTTAGGTTCAACAGGTTCAATAGGCACACAAACCCTTCAGGTTGTTGAAGAGCACCCCGAATGCTTTGAGGTATATGCGATAACAGCAAACAGCCGCGTGGAGAGCCTCATCGCCCAGGCACGAAAATTCATGCCCGAAGCTGTTGTGATTGCCGACGAGACCAAATATCCGCAGCTGAAGGAGGCGCTCAGCGACCTCCCGATAAAGGTTTATGGAGGTTATGAGGCCATCTGTCAAATTGTAGAATCGGGCCCTATTGACATTGTTGTTACAGCAATGGTTGGCTTTTCAGGCCTTCGCCCCACAATAAACGCCATAAAGGCGGGAAAGGCCATTGCCCTTGCCAACAAAGAGACAATGGTGGTGGCCGGAGAGCTTATAAATGCGCTTGCCGTTGAGCACAAGACACCTATTCTTCCGGTAGATTCAGAACATTCGGCAATATTCCAGTGCCTGGCAGGAGAAATGCACAATAAGGTTGAGAAACTGATTCTCACAGCATCGGGCGGCCCGTTCCGTTCATTCTCCAAGGAGCAGCTTCAGCATGTGACAAAGGAGCAGGCGCTAAAGCATCCCAACTGGAGCATGGGCGCAAAGATTACCATAGACTCGGCAACCATGATGAACAAGGGCTTTGAGGTTATGGAGGCAAAATGGCTGTTTGGAGTAGGCGCTGAGGATATTGAAGTGGTTGTTCACCCGCAATCGGTAATACACTCGATGGTGCAGTTTGAGGACGGTGCAATAAAAGCACAGCTGGGAACACCAGACATGCGCCTGCCCATCATGTATGCGCTAACCTACCCAAACCGCCTCTCTTCGTCTTTTGAGCGCATTGACTGGAACACGTTGAAGGAGCTTACCTTTGAGAGACCCGACCTTGAGCGCTTTCCCAATCTGCGACATGCCTACACCGCACTCTCCCAGGGGGGCAATATGCCTTGCGTTGTAAATGCGGCCAACGAGGTGTGCGTTGCAGCCTTCCTGAACGACAGGATAAGATTCTGCGACATGCCGCTGCTTATTGAGCGGGCAATGGAGCAGACACAATATATAATGAAACCGGCACTTGAGGACTACCTTGAAACAGACAGGGAGGTGCGCAGAAGGGTTGAAGATTGGATAAAATAAATTAAAACAACATATAGATGGAAATATTTTTTATACGCGCAGTGCAGCTTATTCTTGCACTAAGCTTGCTGGTACTCATACATGAGTTCGGACATTTTCTTTTTGCAAGAATATTTAAAGTAAAGGTAGACAAGTTCTACCTGTTCTTTGACTGGAAATTCTCACTCTTCAAGTGGAAGCCCAAGAACAGCGATACAGAATACGGCATAGGCTGGATTCCGCTCGGCGGATACTGCAAGATTGCGGGCATGATTGACGAGTCAATGGACACTGAACAGATGAAACAGCCTGCCCAGCCTTGGGAGTACCGTTCAAAGCCGGCATGGCAAAGACTGCTCATAATTGTGGGCGGCGTGCTGTTCAACCTTATCCTTGCAGTGCTCATATATTCAATGACCCTTTTTGCCTGGGGTGACAATTACATTGACATGCGCAGCCTTGAACATGGTTTCGAGTTCAATGAGACAGCCAGGAACATTGGTTTCAAGGATGGCGACAAGATACTGAAGTTTGACGGCGAGGAAGAGAACAGGCTCTATTACGAGGATGTTAGAGCGGCAAACCTCATGCGCAATATATGCAACTCAAGCGAGGTGACCGTGCTCAGAGATGGCAAAGAGGTTGCCGTTGCAGTACCCGAAGAGTTAGGATTGCTCAACATGAACAAAGGCGGCAGCTTCATCAGCCCCATAATTCCTTCTGTTATTGACAGCGTTGCGCCGAACAGCGCAGCAAGCAGTGCCGGAATTGCCTTGGGAGACTCCATTGTATCCATTGACGGCAAGGATGCCGGCACATGGAACAAGCTCAACAAAATTATGGCCGAGCTGAAGAGCAGCCAAAAGCAGACATTTACAGTAAGTGTAATGAGAGATTCGCTCGTAAACCTCACTGCAACAGTTGATTCAACATACAAATTAGGCGTGACACCGAAAGAGAATATTGTGCCTGTTCATGTCGACTACGGTTTCTTTGCATCGTTCCCCGCAGGCGTAGCGCTCGGATGGGATGTGCTCAGTGGCTACGTCAGCGATTTCCAGTATGTATTCAGCAAGGAAGGAGCACAATCAGTAGGCATGTTCGGTTCAATAGGCAGCCTGTTCCCCGCAGCATGGGACTGGCACAAGTTCTGGATGATGACAGCATTCCTTTCGGTTATACTCGCATTCATGAACATTCTGCCCATTCCGGCGCTTGACGGCGGACACGCAGTGTTCCTTATATATGAAATGGTAACAGGCAGAGAACCAAGCGAGAAGTTCATGGAGCGTGCACAAATGGCAGGCATGCTGATAATCCTTGGACTATTTATTCTTGCCATGTATAACGACTTAATGAGATTTGTATTCTAATATGAACATAAAGAAAAACATAATATTTCCACTTCTTGCAGCAGTAGCAATGGTTTCCTGCGCTACAAGGCAGCAGCATGCCGGTGGCAGCACCGCAGTGCTGCCGCAGGCAACTGCACAGGGCGCACATTCGCTGGAGAGCAAAAAGGAGAATGCTCCCTTTTGGAGCAGCCTTTTTACAGAGGTGTGCAGGAACAGCGAAGAGGAGAATGTATGCATATCCCCCCTCAGCGCACAGTTAGCACTCGCTATGACAGCAAACGGTGCAACAGGCGAGACACAGAAAGAGATGTACGATGCCATGCGCCTTGGCAGAGAGGCAAACACTGCCGCCAAGAGTACCATTGAGAGGCTTTCGGACGAAAAACACGGATGCGAAGCCAGTATAGCCAACTCAATTTGGATAAATGACAAGCTAGACGTTAAGCAGGAGTTCATTAACACAAACAAGGAGTTCTTCAACGCACTCGTCACCACAGTGCCGTTCAACAGAGAGACATTGAATGCTATAAACAGCTGGTGCAGCGAAAGCACCAAGGGCAAGATAAAGTCGGCCATTGACGAAATAAAGAAAAGCGACAGAATGTACCTCATCAACGCGCTCTACTTCAAGGGCGGATGGCAGGAAGAGTTCAGCAAGTCAAACACGAAAGAGAAACCCTTTACAAGAGAGGACGGCAGCATTGTCAATGTGCCAATGATGCACCAGGTTATAAAGACACAGCACTATGAGGACAGCTTGATACAAGTAACCAGCAAACATTTTGACGCTGCTTACACAATGCTGCTTGTGCTCCCCGCCGAGGGCGTTTCCATAGAAGAGGCAACAGCGCACCTCGCGGCCAATTACGAGAAGATTCTTGGCTGCACAGACACATACCAAGTAACACTCTCCATGCCTAAGTTCAAAAGCGACTTCGGTGCAGGCCTTAAAGCCCCACTGAAGAAATTGGGCATGCAGCGCGCATTCAGCAGCAATGCAGAGTTTGACGGCATATCCGATGAACCCCTTAAAATTGACAACATATTCCAAAAGACATTCATTAAGGTAGATGAAACAGGCGCAGAGGCTGCTGCGCTTACCGTCACAAGAGTGGGAGCTCTCGCCATGGTCAGAGAACTGGAAAAGAGAACCATGAACCTTAACAGGCCATTCATATACCTTATAAAAGACTACCGCCAAAACATCCTTTTCATCGGAAAAACAGGCAACCCGGACAAATAATAACCGGCGTCAATAATAAAAAATATTTTCGGAAAATTAAACGGCTTCTAAATTATGAAACGCATATTTGGAACATTACTGCTGTTGCTCATTACAGCAACAAGCTACGGAAAAGGCCCTAAGTACATATTCTATTTTATAGGCGACGGAATGGGCCCTTCGCATGTGCTCGGCACAGAGCTTTACCTTGGCGAACTGCAGGGAGTCATAGGACGTCCGCAGAAGCTCTGCTTCACACAGTTCCCCGAAAGTGCATTCGTAACCACATACTCTGCAACAAACGGAGTTACAGACTCTGCAGCATCGGGTACGGCGCTGTCAACAGGCAGCAAGACCTATAACAGCGCTATCGGCGTTGACTGTGATACTCTGCCAGTGTACAGCGTCGCCGCACACCTTGCAGCAAAAGGCATGGCCATAGGAGTGGCTACCACCGTTCCAATAAACCATGCGACACCGTCAGCCTTCTACGCTCACAACATGAGCCGGCACAACTACGACAGCATTGCACCATGGATGCTCAAGGCTGGATACGACTTCTACGCCGGAGGCGACGTTAAGGGCAGCAGCGAGACACGCGACATTGTATATGGCAAGGCTCAGGAGCAGGGCTACGCAATAGCGCGCGGATACAGCGACTACAAGAAGAAGGCCGGAACAGCCGAGAAGATGATGCTCTATCAGGAGAAGGTTTCAACAGAGCTGCCATACGCAATCAACAGAAATTCCAACGACCTTACATTGGCACAGATTACAGCTGCCGGCATTGATTTTCTCGATGGAAAGAGCAAAAAAGGTTTCTTTATGATGATTGAAGGCGGCAAAATAGACTATGCTGCACACAACGACGACGGTGCAACTGTATTCCAGGAAGTGCTCGACTTTAACGCCGCTGTGGAGGTAGCCCTTGAATTCTACAAGAAGCACAAGGACGAGACCCTTATCATTGTCACAGCCGACCACGGAACTGGCGGAATTGTGCTTGGCTACAGAGGCGACTACACTCTTAACCTAAAGGCACTCTCATCGCAGAAAGTGAGTGTTGAACGCATGATTGAGATTCTCCAGCAGGAGAAAGAGACCACATGGGGGCGCGTTGAAGAACTTGTAAAGGAGAACATTGGAACAGGCTTGCGCGAAAAGCACAACGCCGATGAAAAGGTAACCGTTGACTACGAACTGGCAAAGAGAATCGCCTATGAGGCCGTATATGACCTTAACCGCAAGGCGGCACTCTCATGGGCCAGCTACAACCATTCCGGCACATTTGTTCCCCTGTTTGCAATAGGCCGTGGAGCAGAAATGTTCAACGGAGTAATTGACAACACAGATATTCCTAATATAATACGCAAGCTAAAGGGAGTAAAAACCGACAACAAACACTACTAAATGTTAAAAGAAAAGCAAAAACAGCATCAATCTATTATAAATTGGGGCATTTTTGCTAATTTTGCTGAAATTTTTGCATACAAGACATGAATACAAAGAAAATATTTAAAGTTATGCTGCTGGCAGCAACGCTGCTCTCTGCCTCATGCATCAGGGAAGAGGCGCTGAATGCAGAATGTGACGTGCTTTCTGCCGATGCGGCATGGCTTGTTGAGAATAGCCTGCTTAACGGCGATGTAAAGATAAAGAACAATGAGATTATATTCATTGTAAAGAAAGAAGCCGACTTGGCGAATATGCCCGAACCGGAAATCACCTTTGAGCTTACACCCGGTGCAAGGATTGAAAAAGACAGCACAAAGAGAAACAAGGACGGCATTTACCAGTACTACACAACATTCTCCGAGGACGGCAACTGGAACAAGCAGTACATTGCAAAATTCATAAAGCTTCCGCCGCTTGACGAAGACCACGTTTTCAGTTTTGAACACTTTGAACTCAATTCAAACAACAAATACAGCATTTGGTACGAGATAAACAACAATGGAATCAGGAGCGATTTGTGGGCAAGCGGAAATGCCGGATTCATGTTCACCGGAAAGGGCAAGACACCCGATGACTTCCCCACAGCCACTGATGTAAACGGCAAGAGAGGCAACTGCATAAAGCTCACCACACGCGACACAGGTTCATTCGGCAAGATGGCCGGAATGCCAATTGCCGCAGGAAACATATTCATTGGCGAGTTCCTCAGTGAAAATGCCATGAAGAAACCGCTTGAAGCGACACGATTCGGAATGAACATTGCACCCAAAAAGCCGGCATATCTCACAGGACATTACAAATACACTCCGGGAGAGGTTTTTACCGACAAGAAAAAGAATACAGTTGAAGGGCGCAGGGACACATGTGCCATTTATTCGGTATTGTACGAAGTTTACCCCGATAATTTTGTTTCACTTGACGGTTCAAATGTAACATCAAGCGAGCGCATAGTGCTCATAGCCGAGATAGAAAACCCGGGCGAGCCCCGCGAATGGACTGAGTTTACAATACCGTTCAAGAGCATGAACGGCAAGGAGTTTGACCCCGCAAGGCTTGCAAACAACGGATACGCGATAGCCGTGGTTGCAAGTTCAAGCAAGGACGGAGCATTCTTTGAAGGAGCCGTAGGCAGCACACTGCATGTTGACGAGCTGAGCATCATTTGGGAATAGAATATTAGGAAAGCATCATGAAAAGAACATTTATAGCCTTTTTGATTGCAATAGCAGCAATCAGCGTTTCGGCACAAACCAAAAAAGAGGTAAGCGACACCGACAAGAACCTCATAAGCGCCGCCCTAAAGGGATGGCACATACGCCTTAGCGCAGGATACAACATCGGCGGCACAGCACCGCTGCCATTGCCGCGCGAAATTCGCGGAATAGAGAGCTACAATCCCGGACTGAACCTTGCCATTGAAGGAACAGTGGAAAAAAAGTTCGGCAAAGGAAACTGGGGATTGCGCTGGGGCGTGAGACTTGACACAAAGGGCATGACAACAAAGGCCGAAACAAAGAACTACCACATGGAGGCATGGGACACCGAAGGAAGCGGACAGATTATAGGAGCTTTCACCGGAAAGGTAAAGACAAGCGTAAAGAACACATACGTTACCGTGCCGGTTCTCGCCGTATACAACATAAACAAGCGCTGGAACGTGTCGGCAGGAGCATACGCATCGTACCTTCTTGACGGCGAGTTTACCGGAAGCGCCTACGACGGATATATCCGTGACCAGAACCCCACCGGAGAAAAAGCAGAGGTAACGCGTGCCGAATATGATTTCAGCAACGACATGCGCAAATTCAACTGGGGACTGCAAGCAGGAGGAGAATACAAGGCATACAAGCACCTTGCAGTATTTGCCAATCTGCAATGGGCAATGAACGGCATTTTTCCAAGCGACTACGGCAGCGTAACTTTTGAGCTCTACCCCATTTACGGAACTTTAGGCTTCACTTATCTGTTCTAAGGAAAAGAATATATTACAAACATAAAAATTGAAACGCTTATGAAAAAATTTTTACTCTCAATGGCAGTTGCATTAACAGCAGCGCTTGCATCTGCACAGACAAAAACCTACACCGACGCACTTACCGTCAACGTCAACGGCGAGGCAGCCGAACCACAGGAAACCACAATCAATGTAAAGAGCAACAGTGACGGCACTTATTGCCTTTCACTCAACAACTTTGCGCTTGGCGGCATGATAAAGGTTGGCAACATTGTTCTTGACAACATCTCGGCAACAGAAGATGCCGGCATCAAGAACTTCGTCACAAATCAGACCATCCAGATTACAGCCGGCGAAGGAAGTGCCGATGACTGGATGGGGCCATTCCTTGGTGATGTGCCCATTGACCTCAAGGGAGAAATGACCGACGGTTCACTTTATTGCACAATTGACATCAACATGGGAGGAGAGATTGGTTTGGTTGCTGTTACTTTCGGCAAGGACATCAAGTCAACCCGCAGCTATGAGGACGACCTAGTTGTGACAATCAACGAAATATCTTCAGAGGCTCAGCGCACAAGAATCAATGTTGACGAGAAGGCTGACGGAACATTCACACTCTCACTCAACAACTTCATGCTTTTAAATGACGGCAATGCAACGCCTGTAGGCAATGTTGTAGTTCACAACATCACAGCTGCTGAAACTGATGGCATCAGAAACTTTACAGCAAAGCAGAACATAAACATTGTAGAGGGTGACGTTGAGGCAGACTTCTGGTTAGGCCCAATGCTCGGCGAAGTGCCAGTTGACATAACCGGCAAGATGACTGAGTACAAGCTCTACTGCAACATCGATATTGACATGACCACAACAGAGCTTGGACAGACAATCAATGTAAAGTTCGGCCGCGAGGACCTTTCAGGCATTGAAGAGATTGCCGGCGAAAAGGGCGCAATGACCATCTTTGACCTTACAGGCCGCCGCGTTCAGAATATCAGCGCTCCAGGCATCTACATTGTAAATGGCAAGAAAGTGCTTGTAAAATAAGAATAAGAAACTGCAAAACTATAATGGCGGAAAGAGCTTTTTATGCTTTTTCCGCTATTTTTTTCGCCTTCACGAACCATATATTGATTTTTTTAGCGAAATTTGCGTAATTGCATCAATATTGTCTGTAAAACACACAAAAAGATATATACAGAATAATATCGCAAACATTTTCTCGTTAAAGAGAATGCGAACAGAGCATAATGAAAAAGAGACTAATCATACTGATAATGGCCATAGGGGCATTTGCAACGGCAAATGCACAGTATGACGTGCACTTTACCCACTACTGGAAGATGCTAAACTTCTACAATCCAGCAGGAGCAGGAGCAGAGCAGAAGATGTTCGTTTATGCAGCATACAGCAACCAGCTGTCGGGATTTGAGAACAATCCCAAGAGCATGCTCCTGAATATTGACTCGCCGATACCGTTCATAAAGGGCGACCATAATCTTGGCCTTGGAGCGCTTAACGATGACATTGGCATGTTCTCGAACCAGCATGTATACTTAAACTATGCCTACGGATTCAAGCTTTTCGGCGGCCGCCTTGCAGCAGGAATACAGGCAGGAATATTAAACTGTTCGTTTGACAGAAAAGACATTGACCTGGGCGGCGACAGCAATGACCCGGCCTTCCCCAGTGGCAGTGCCGACGGCAACACATTCGACTTAGGCGCCGGAATACTCTACCAGCACAAATATTTCTATGCCGGAATATCGGGCCTCCACCTAACCGCGCCCACCATGCTGCTGGGCGAAAAGAACGAAATAGAGGTGTCGCCTTATCTTAATTTTACAGCCGGAGGCAATATACCGATAAAAAATTCGTTAATATCAATACAGCCCTCACTGCAGGTGATGACAGACTTTGTTGCATGGCGCGCAGATATTACAGCAAGAGGAACATACGACTACAACGGCAAGAAGTTCTTCGGAGGCGTTACATACAGCCCAACAATATCGGCAACACTATTCCTGGGAGTTGAAATGCTGAACATAACCGCAAGCTACGGATATGAGCTTTTCACATCGGGCATAGGAGCAGCAAATGGCAGCCATGACATTTTTTTAGGCTATAACATAAACCTTGACATATTCAAGAAAGGAAAAAATAAACATAATAGTATAAGAGTATTACAATGATGAAGAGAATAGCTTTTCTTTCAGTGATTCTTCTATCGCTTGCCGCAATCTCATGCATGAGCTCACGCAGCGGAATGAGCAATTCGCAAGGAGGCGAAGTTACAGGAATCAGCGGTACTGCAGTCAACGAGCCCGCGCCCTACGGCATGGTATTCGTTCCACGCGGCTCAATACTTGTAGGCGATGAAAAAACCGACTCGCTATGGGGTACAGGAGCACCGTCAAAGAGCATATCTGTTGACGCATTCTGGATGGACGAAACCGAGGTATCAAATGCAAAATACCGCCAGTTCGTATTTTGGGTGCGCGACTCTATTATCCGCGAACGCCTTGCCGACCCCGCATACGGCGGTGACGAGACATACAAGATTACCGAGGACGAATACGGCGAGCCCATCACCCCTTACCTCAACTGGAAAAAGCCTATTCCATGGAAAAAGCCCAACGAGGATGAACAGCGCGCCATTGAGAGCGTTTACATCACCAACCCCATCACAGGCGAGAAGATGCTTGATGCAGCGCAAATGAACTACCGCTACGAGATTTACGACTACACCCAGGCCGCACTGCGCAAGAACCGCCTTAACCCGGCAGAGCGCAACCGCAACACAGATATTCCCACTAACTTTGACGAAGTGGTAACAATATCAAAGGATACTGCCTACATTGACGATGAAGGCAACATAATCAATGAGACAATCAACCGCCCCCTTTCAAGCCAATACGATTTCCTGCACACATATATAGTAAACATATACCCCGACACTACTTGCTGGGTAAATGACTTCCCCAATGCCAATAACGAAACATACCTGCAGCTCTACTTCAACCACCCCAACTATGACAACCATCCTGTAGTAGGTGTCAGCTGGGAACAGGCAAATGCATTCTGCGCATGGCGCACCGAATACCTGCTGAAAGGCTTGGGCGCACAGGCCAAGTGGATACAGCGCTACCGCCTGCCATCTGAAGCAGAGTGGGAGTATGCCGCACGCGGCAAGGAGGGAAACCGCTTCCCATGGGAACAGAGCGACACCAAGAGCGATGCCGGATGCTACTACGCCAACTTCAAGCCGGGCGAAGGCAACTACACAAAGGATGGCAGCCTCATCACCTCGCGCTGCGGAATATTCTCGGCAAACTCGAATGGCCTCTACGACATGGCCGGCAACGTGGCTGAATGGACATCTACCGTGTACACCGAATCGGGTGTTCTGCAAATGAGCGACATCAACCCCGACCTTCGCTACAAGGCAGCCAAGGAGGACCCTTACCACATGAAGAAGAAGGTTGTCCGCGGAGGTTCATGGAAAGACCCCGTAAAGTTCATTCAAGGCGCTACCAGAGCGTCGGAATACCAGAACGAGTCACGTTCATACATTGGATTCCGCTGCATACGCAGCTACGCAGGAACAGAGCGTAAAAGATAACAGGCAATAACGAAAAAAGAACTCCGTAATATGAAAAAGAAGAAAGGTTTCTTGAGCAGGATACAGGCATTTATGGACTCGCCTAAGGGCAAGACAATACTAAACTATCTCTACAGCTGGGGTGCAGCCATTGTGATTTTGGGTACCCTCTTCAAGCTCACCCACATGGAAGGTGCAAACCTTATGCTCTTCGTGGGCATGGGAACAGAGGTAATAGTGTTCTTCTTCTCGGCTTTTGAACGCCCGTATGAGATTGCAGAGGAGGAGCAGAAAGAGGAAGAAAGAGTTTCTGCGCCCGCATACTCAGGCGGCGGCCAGCCAATTATTATTGGCGGGCCCATTACAGCCGGAATCATACCCGAACAGACAGGCGGGGCTGTCTCAGACACTCCTATGCCGCAACCGGTTATCGTTGGAGCAGGAACTCCGCCTCAAACAGGAGCAGTGGCGCAAGGCGGCAACATCCCGGCTGTCAATGTAGAGAATGTAAATGAGATGGAACAGGCCATTGAGCAGTATGTAGAGCAGATTCGCGCTCTTAACGAAGCATTCCAGCGCATTACACAGCAGACAGACACGCTGAGCCGCAATATGGAAGAGCTGGATACTCTCGGACGCAACCTTACCGGCGTAAATGCACTTTATGAGGTTCAGCTGCGCAGTGCTGGCGGACAGCTCGGCGCTATTGACCAGATAAACGAGCAGACACAAAAGATGGCAAAACAGATTGAGGAACTCAACAGCATATATACGCGCATGATTGATGCCATGACATCGAACATGAACCGTTCCCAAATATAACAACTGCAGGCAATGAAAATAAAGAAACAGAAAGTCTCTCCACGCCAGAAGATGATTAACCTCATGTACGTTCTTCTGATGGCGATGCTTGCACTCAACGTATCATCGGACGTGCTTAACGGCTTTACCCTTGTAGACGAGGGACTGACGAAAAGTACAGAGATAACAAGCAGGCAGAACGAGAAACTATATGACGATTTCGCGGCAAGCAAGGCTCAGAACCCTGAAAAAGCAGGCGTATGGTACGAGCGTGCAATGGAGGTTAAGGCACTCTCCGATTCGCTGTACAATTTTGCCGACAGGCTTAAGGTTCGCATAGCCAAGAAGGCCGACGGCGCAGAGGGCGATTACAGGAATCTTGTAAACCGGGAGGACCTTGAAGCAGCCACATATGTAATGCTGTCGCCCGGCAGTGGCGAAGGCCAGGCGCTATTCGACTCCATAACAAGCTACCGCACCAGCATGCTCGGCATGATAAGCGACGAGGCATTGCAGGAAATCATTAAGACAAATCTCAGCACCGATGTCCCCAAGCGCGACATAAGCCTGCAGAAGAACTGGCAAGAGTACCACTTTGAGAGCATGCCGGCAATAGCTGCAATAACCCTGCTGACAAAGATTCAGAACGACGTGCGATACATTGAGGGCGAGATTCTTCACTCGCTTATGAAGAATATTGACGTGAGCGACGTGCGCGTAAATGAGATTCGCGCCCTTGTAATCCCCACCTCAAAGAATATTGTGCGTGGCGGCGAATTCTCGGCACAGATTATTCTTGCGGCAGTAGACTCGACACAGCGCCCGCAAATATTCATAAACGACGAGCTGCTTGAAACAGAGAATGGAGAATACTCATTGACCTGCAACCGCACAGGCGATTACACACTCAATGGCTACATGGTTGTAAACGACGGCGCCGGCGAGCAGTCAAGATACGACTTTACGCAAAGCTACACTGTTGTAGACCCTACGGCTACCGTGAGCGCATCAATGATGAACGTGCTCTATGCCGGATTCTCAAACCCCGTAAGCATCTCCGTTCCCGGTGTACCGGCCAACAGAATCTCTGCAACCATCTCAAAGGGAGCAGGAAGCATAAAGAGCGACGGCAAGGGCGGATATATTGTTGTGCCAACCAAGATTGGCGAGGAGCTAAGCATTGGAGTTACCGCAAGGAACGATGCAGGAAAGAGCCAAAGCATGGGAGAGTATGTGTTCCGCGTACGCCAGCTGCCCGACCCTACACCATTCATTGAATACAAGGACAAGGACGGCAACACACAGCGCTACAGAGGCGGCAGAGGCCTCAGCAAGCAGGACCTCATGAGAGCAGGCGGCATTGTAGCAGCAATTGACGACGGACTGCTGAATATCGGTTTCAAGGTGCTGTCGTTTGAAACAGTATTCTACGACAACATGGGTAACGCCAAGCCCATGATTTCAGAGGGAACGAACTTCTCTTCACGACAGAAGGAGATGCTCCGCGACTTGGGACGCGGCAAGCGCTTCTACATATCACATGTAAAGGCCGTAGGCCCTGACAATGTAGAACGCCTGTTGCCCACCAGTCTTGAGGTGATTATAAACTAAAGGAAAGAAAAATTATATAATTATGCATTACATAAGCAAATTATTGGCAGTTGCAGCATTCATGCTCGTTGCACAGACAGCAGACGCCCAGCCGCCTGCACGCAAAAACAATCCCCAAAAGGAAAAGAAGGCTGCCGGCAGAGTTGTGAACACCGCATTGAGCGAAAGGGCAAAAAGCCAATATCCCGGCACTGTTACTCCCAACGAAGTGGAATGGAAGCGTGACGTATACCGCGTGCTCGACCTCAATGTAGAGGAGAACGCATCGCTCTACTACCCGGTAGAGCCTATAGGAGAGAGCGTGAACCTGTTCACTTTCCTGTTCCGCAACATTATGAGCGGCAATATTGTGGCATACGCATACAACCTTAACGGATACGAATCCTTCACAGAGGAAAGCATAATAGACCCCAAGAACATGCTTGAGGACTACCGCATCTACTACGAAGAGAAGGATGGCGAGATTATTGTTGGCAAGAATGATGTTCCGAGCGCCGAAGTGCTAAGCTACTACATAAAGGAGAGCCACTACTACGACCAGCGCACCGGCACATACGGAACACGCATTACAGCAATATGCCCGGTACTCCACCGCAGCGACGAGTTCAGCAGCGAGGTCACAAAATACCCTATGTTCTGGCTCAATTACGATGAAATATCGCCGCTGCTCGCACAGCAGAGCATTATGACCAGCAGCCTCAACAACGTATCGTCAATGACGCTCAACGACTACTTTGCCAAAAACGCCTACAAGGGAGAGATATACAAGACCGTAAACCTCAGGAATCTTGCTATTGCGCAGTACTGCAAAGACTCGGCCGAAGTAAAGAAGGAGCAGCAGAAGATTGAGCAGCAGCTCAAGGATTTCCGCACAAATATCTGGAGCACCAAAAGCGTTGCAGAAATGCGCCAGGACTCTATAAATGCGGCCAGCGAGGCTGCAAAAGACTCCATTGGCAAGGCAGAAAACCCCGAAAAGAGCGAGAAGAAGATTACCCGCAGGGAGAGAAGGTCTAAAGAGCAGAAAGTAAAGAAGAGCGATAAGAAGAGAGAAAAGAAGAGCGAATCGGGCAATAGCAAATCGACACGGGTTTCAGTGAGACGCGCGCGCCGATAAGAGACTGATTAAACAGGGTTTTGAACAGATTCTCAATAAAATTATTGCATATTTGCTTTATTTATTGTTCTTTTGCGTAAAGTAAGGGTGACTATATGAATTAACACCCTTGCTTTTACTTTGTTTAACTATTAAATGACAAGACAATGAAGAAGTTTTTCGGAATTCTATTAGTTATTACACTCTTTACTGCAGCACCTGCTGCCGCACAGTTCAATTTCGGCGTTAAGGCCGGTGTAAACCTTGCACAGAAGCCAAGCGACATCAAAGATGTAGCAAACCAGGCAAAGGGCAAGACTGGCTGGTTTATTGGCCCTATGGCAAAGTTCACTATCCCAGTGGTAGGTCTTGGACTTGAGGCCAACCTCCTTTACTCACAGAAGAGTTCAGAAGTAAACGGCGAAACAATCAACAGCCACACAATTGACCTTCCTGTTTACCTCCGCTACGAACTCTCACTCCCTGCAATAAACAAGTTCCTTGAGCCATTCGTTGCAATTGGCCCTCAGTGGAGCTGGAACATTGGAGACAAGAACTTTGACATCAGCCAGGATTGGTCCGGTGTAACAGATTACAGCAAATATACACTCAGAAGCAGCAACCTCAGCCTCAATTTAGGCCTCGGTGCAGTTATTCTCAACCATTTCCAGGTTCATGCAAACTACAACCTTGCACTCGGCAGTTCAGCCGACTACCGCGATGAAATGGGTGCTATCGGCAGCGTTTACAAGAACGTAATCAAGACAAAGACCAACACTTGGCAGATTTCAGTTGCATATATCTTCTAATAAAGGATAACGCAAATATACAATCAGCCGCCGTCTCCCGGGAGACGGCGGCTGATTGTATCTAAAGCCTTACGGTCTTTACTTAGCCTCTGATATGCTGTCAGGCGCAGCAGCCTGCTGTTCAATTTGCCCCGCAGTATCAGCCACAGGAACTGAATTAGGCGCAGAATCACCTATTACCTGACCGGGAGCAGGATTATGCCCCGGTTCATCCTTTTTGTCCGCAGGCTTACCGCCACCGCAACTTGCAAGAACCGCTGCCAGCGAACAGAACACAATAAACTTAGTTACCCTATTCATATATCAAACTATCTGCTATTATTTATAATTGACAAGATGCTGTTTTCAAACATTTCAAAACAGCACATTATTTCTTCAATTCATTGAATTTAGAGAGATAAACATCACAATATGAGTTGTATGCATCATTGTACATATCAATGCTGTCTATGTTCACAGTGGGTTTTGTACGAAGGTCATATTTATCCACCTTGTTGTTAACCGCGTTGAGTTCATCCAGGTTCGATGCCTTTTTCAACTCCTCGGCCGATGTACGGAAGAAGAGAGCCCACTTAGGTTCTGCCTTCTTCGCAGCAGCTGCCGAATCGGCCTTACTGTCACTGCCGCCACATGACACGGCACACAGCAACAGAACAAATGCCGCTGCAGCTTTTCTTGAAACAGAAAAAAACTTATTCATCATACTACTTATTTTTTAGTTCATTATACTTTTCATTGCTGTAATTGTTCAATCTCTCCTGCAACTGCCTTATCTCATCAATAGCAGCCTTGTACTCACTGCCATGCTTCTCAATCCACGCTAATTCCTGGGAATGCTTTTCAATAAACAGGCGGTCGGCATTAGGGAAATGCCTGGCAACAGCTTTCAAATCATCAAGAGACTTTACTGTGCCAAGAATCTTTATGGCGTTCTCATATAACAGCTTATTCTGGGCAAGCAGGCAAGGAGCCATTTTTACCATATATGAATCCATGTACTTTTCCTGCGCCTGCGCCAACTCTGCCACTACTGCGGAATCAACGTACAGAGGATTGTTCAAGTCTTTTGCAAAACTTTCATTATCCCTGTCAATGATTGACAGCCTCTTGTCAAGCATCACCTTCTGTTCCTTAAGAGCCTCATAGCCTTCTGCCGCGCCCAAATGACCGTACGCATCGTTGTACAGAGCGGTTTTCATTCCTACTACTTCAGGCGCAAAGCGCTCCGCGTATGCAGCATTATAGCTTTTTGCCGCATTCTGCAATGCTGCAGAACTGCTTGCCGCATCCTTGAAGAGCGCCATTTTCTTGAATTCCCATGAATTCTCCTTTTGTATGGAATCAAATTCAACCTTGAACTTTCTGTGCAAGTCTAACGCATTTCTGTAGTCCACGGCAGCCTTGATTTTCAAGGCATACTCATTGTATAGCCCTGTCTGCTTTTCAAAGACCTTAGGGAGCATCTTGCCAATATACTCAAGCACATATCTCTTCTCAGCTTCCTGCAGACGCTTCACATCGGCCGAGAACTTGCCGTTGCCATACTCTTCAACAACATCGTCACCTCTCTCCTTAATAAGAGCGGCAATATCCTTATTCAAGCCATTGTTGAGCTGCTTAAGCCGGGCGTAGTCATTAGCACCTTTCAGAGAATCTGAATACCTCGTGTATAATTCGGCCTGCTCTGCAGTAACAGAATCCCCTCCTGAACACGATGCAGCAAAAAACGCAAAAGAAAATACAAGGAGCTTGCAGCCTGCCAATAAAAGTGATTTCATAAAGACTATTTAAACAGTTTATTACTTATAACCCAATTCCACAATCCTGTCGCGCGCATAGGTGCATAACTCCTTTTCCATTTCAACTATGTCGGCATGCATCTTTTCGTATTTAGCATTATCAGTCCTTTTCATGGAACTTGCGCTTGACGCTGTAGCGGCAAGAAATTCATTGCGCATTTTTTCAAATTCAGCCTGGGCAAATTTTATATCATCAACAGTAGCAGCAGAGGCAATATCCTCCTTCACCTTATCATATATTCTCTCATAGGCTCTCTTGATTTCCTTTGCCGAAAGCGTCTCCTCTTCCCCGGCACTCTCCTTGTCGCTGCGCTTTTCGGGCTTGCTTTCATTAGCAGCGTCCTTGGCAGCCACCTTATTGGCACTGTTCTTTTCAACAGTAGCACGTTCATTTATTTTAAGTGTAGCTGCAACATTCTTCTCCGAATCGCCACAGCCTGCAAGCACTAAAGCAGAAAACACTAAAAATGCAATATTTTTCATTCTATCACAGTTATAAATTACTATAGACAATCTCAAGGCAAGTAACAGCAAACCAGCCAGGAAACTTCACCACGAGCGCAGAATATGTTCGCGGTTAGCGCAAAGATAGTGATATGTTGCGAAAAAATAGAATTATTTTAAAGATAGTTTTTAGGCAACCCCTGGTACATATATAAAAAAACAAAAGCACAGATTCCTGTGCTTTTGTTTTTTTACTGTTTAAGTAATGATTAAGCCTTAACAGTTGTGTCAGCCTTTGCAGAGTCCTTTGCAGAATCCTTCTGAGCGTCAGCACCACCGCAGCTAACCAATACCATAGCTGCCAAAGCAGCGAACATAAACTTCTTCATAATTGTAAAATTTTAATTATTAATAAATAAAAAACTAAGTCTTTCTCTAAAGCGGTACAAAGGTAGGGGTTTTTTCTAAAACTTCAAAACAAAATATAAAAAAATTTAAATATTTTTTTGCTTTTAAACCTTTTTACCCTGTTTTCGCATTTATGCGCGAAGAAAATTACTTCTTAGCAGCCTTGCTTATTCTTTCTGCCGCAGCCTTCTTTGCCGCTTCATACTTAAGCTGGCTTGTGCTCAATTTTGTAAAGTCATCCTTATAAGCAGCAGTATCTTCCTTGCTCTCCTTTACAATCTCAAGCAAATCCGCCTTGTACTCATTGTCAATACCGGCAATCTTTGCCTTCAATTCGCTGTCAACAACCTGGAGTTCGTCTGATGAAGACGCCGCCTCTGCCTTTGCTACAGCCTCATCATAAGCCTCCGCCTTCTTGTCCAATGGGTTGCCGCCACAAGCGACAAGGACAAACATTGCCATAAGAACCAGAATCATTTTCTTGCACTCAGCGCCAAAAGTTGTGTTCATATTCCTATTTAAATAATAGATTGTTTAATTTTCCATAAATTATAGGCCAAAAGCCTATTTTCAAAAACTTCGGCAAAGGTAGACATTTTATTCGTAACAACAAAAAATAATCAAACAAAATATTGGCTAATCGGCAAAATGGCTGACTTTTGGCAACTAAACTACAAAGGCCCGGAGTTTATCACAGAAAAAAACCGCCTTATATAAAAGAATCATCGCCCCGATAGATACAAAATAGTGGAAGTTCTCAAAAAAAAGGCAAAAAAACAAGTTTAATTGCAACAATAAAGGTAACTTCGCGGTCACTATGAGCAAATTTGCCGACGTAATTCTGCCACTGCCACTGCCGGGAACTTTCACCTATAGCATCCCGCGCGAGCTCCAAGGGAACATCCCTATTGGGAGCAGGGTCACTGTGCCGTTCGGGAGCAAGAAGAAATACACCGCGCTTGTTACTGCCCTGCACGACAGCAAGCCTGAAGAATACGCCGTAAAGCCAATAATCGAATCACTTGACGAAGCGCCCATAATAACCCCAACGCAACTTAAACTTTGGGAGTGGATGTCACGATACTACCTCTGTTCGTTAGGCGATATATACAAGGCCGCCATTCCGCAGGGACTTAAAGGCGAGTTCAAGCCACTTATGGAGCAAAGATGCAGGCTGTCGGCAAAATTCCGCGATGAAAAGGGAGCAAATCTCATTATGCAGGCGCTCTCACGCGCACCCCGGCAGAAAAGGCTTCTCGGCACACTGCTCGCCCTTACCATGCCATTCAGCGCCAACCCCAGGGAGATTTCAAAGCACAAGCTCATTGAAGCCGCGAATGTTTCGGCCAGCATATACAAGGAACTTCAAAACAGAGGCATAATAGAGACCTACGAAGTGGAAGTGGGAAGGCTTGCCGCCAGCAGTTCCGGTGTCGTTCCGCAACATCCGCTGAGCGCAGCCCAACAGAAGGCGTTCGACGAAATAAACACAAGCTTCAACGAAAAAAATGTCACATTGCTGCACGGAGTAACATCAGCCGGGAAAACAGAAATATACATCCACCTTATAGCCGATGCGCTTGAGCGCGGCAAGCAAGTGCTCTACATGCTGCCCGAAATTGCACTTACAAAACAGATTGTAGAGCGCCTCAGGCGCGTGTTCGGAGACAAGATTGGCCTGTACCACTCAAAGTTCTCCGACGCGCAAAGGGTTGAAATATGGAAGAAGCAACTGAGCGACGAACCGTACGACATTATCCTCGGAGTACGCTCGTCAGTATTCCTGCCATTCAAAGAACTCGGACTGATAATTGTTGACGAGGAGCACGAAAACAGCTATAAGCAACAAGAGCCGGCACCACGCTACAATGCGCGCAATGCGGCAATAGTATTGGCATCGTTCTATGGAGCAAAGACGCTTCTTGGCACAGCAACGCCTTCAATTGAGAGCTATTACAATGCAGTGACAGGCAAATACGCCCTTGTAAGCCTCACCACACGGCACAGGCAGGTTGAGCTCCCGCAGATTGAAGTCATAGACATGCAGGAGCACCAGCGGCGCAAAACAGTTACAGGCCCATTCTCCGACCCCCTAACAGATGCAATGAGAGAAGCCCTTGAGAACAGGCAGCAGATAATACTCTTCCAGAACCGCCGCGGCTACTCCCCGCTTCTTGAATGCAAGACTTGCGGATGGATTCCACGCTGCAAGCATTGCGACGTAAGCCTGACACTGCACAAGAGTGCCGGCAAGCTCACTTGCCACTATTGCGGATATACCATTCCCGCACCGGTACACTGCCCCAACTGCGAGGAGCGCAACTTCATAAACTTAGGGTACGGAACAGAGAAAATTGAAGATGACCTGAGCAACATATTCCCCGAAGCAAGGATAGAGCGCATGGACCTTGACACCACCCGCACCAGAAACGCATACGAGGAGATTATCTCAAAATTCCAGAAAGGGGAAACAGACATTCTCATTGGCACGCAAATGGTATCAAAGGGACTTGACTTTGACAATGTTTCCGTGGTGGGCATCATAAACGCCGACACCCTGCTCAATTATCCCGATTTCCGCGCAACCGAAAGAGCATACCAGCTTATGGCCCAGGTTGCCGGCCGCGCAGGAAGAAAAACCGGCAAGGGAAAAGTGTTCCTGCAGACAAAGATGACCGATGCCCCTGTCATACCGCTCATTGTAAAGAATGATTACATATCATTCTATGACCAGCAGATTGGAGAGCGCATGCTGTTTCACTACCCGCCATTCTACAGATTGGTATACATATATATGAAGCACCGCGATGTGCAGCTGCTTGAGGAGTTCTCAACAGCTATTGGCAAGCAGATGCGCGACATCTTTGACGACCGCATACTCGGGCCGGAACTGCCGCCCGTAGCCAAGGTAAAGCAACTTTACATACGCAAAATAGTGCTAAAGGTAGAAAGTTCGCTGTCGCAGTACAAGATAAACGAACTTCTGCACAATATCCAGCAGGCATACAGCACTCTCCCGCGCTACCGTTCAATAGTCATGTACTACGACATTGACCCAATGTAGCAAAGCAGCAGGCTAATGCTGGCTCAGTAGAAATTTACTGTGGGTAACCATTTTGGTATAATAGAATTATTCGTTTTACCCTTAATCTGTTGTCGTTTATTCTCCTGTTTTCGTTCTATCACATACTTTTCATGACTGAAAAGATACTGTGTTAAAATCCAAAGAAAAATCAATATATTTTCTAACTTTG
>JAFXAR010000071.1 GCA_017516885.1 Bacteroidaceae bacterium | reverse complement strand
TAAATTTCTAAAAAGTATTTTCTTATAGAAGCGTGTTTCGTCTATTTCGCCATTTTTTATATTCAAAAATGCCTGTTTCTTTCTTTTTTGCGGTTGCATAGCCCGCTATGCGCCCTCAAAAAATAAAAAAACATACTATTTGCCTTGCGCGAAAATAGGCTGCACTCGCTTTGCAATTTGTAAACAAGTTTACATTGCGCTCGTTTGCACTATTTTTGTGCTCTATAAAAAATTTGGCGATATAAATTTAAACAGCTTCTTAGACAGTTTCTTAATACAGTGCAGCAGGAGTTCTGATTTTGCTTTTTGCGGGATAATGTGTATCTTCGCGGTATAAATAATTATGATAATATGTTTTCAGGAATAGTAGAGGAATTTGCAACGGTCACAAAACTGGTGCGCGAGCAGGGAAACTTGCATCTGACGCTCACATGCTCGTTTACAGGCGAACTAAAGATTGACCAGAGTGTGGCCCATAATGGCGTGTGCCTTACGGTAGTGGAAATCAATGGAAATGAATATACCGTTACAGCCATGCATGAGACATTGGAGCGCTCAAACATAGGGCTGCTTAATGTTGGCGACAAGGTAAATGTTGAGCGAAGCATGCTCATGAACGGAAGGCTTGACGGCCACATAGTTCAAGGGCATGTGGATGTTACGGCTGAGTGCGTCAGCGTGAGTGATGCCGATGGCAGCTGGTACTATACGTTCCGCTATCCCAAGAATGCCGAAATGGCGGCAAAAGGGTATCTTACAGTTGATAAGGGGTCGGTTACGGTGAACGGAGTGAGCCTTACAGTGTGCAATCCCACAGACGATTCATTTACCGTGGCAATTATACCGTATACTTACGAACATACCAATTTCCACACGATAAAGGCTGGAACTAAGGTCAACATTGAATTTGATATAATAGGCAAATACATTGCCAGAATAGCGAAGTATGAAAAGCTTTCTTGAACTGGCCCGGGCAAGACAGAGTGACAGGGCGTACGAGGCGGGTCGCGCTATTGAGCGTGATGTGCTTGAGCGCATACTTGAGGCTGGTCGTCTCGCGCCTTCGGCGTGCAACGGACAGCCGTGGCACTTTACGGTAATAACAGAACCGCTGCTTTTAAAAGAGGTGGCAAAAGCCACCTCCAGCATTGGCCTGAACCGCTTTGTCAAGGATTCGGCAGCGCTTGTGCTCATTACGCTTGAACCTTCAAACATCACTTCTAAACTTGGAAGCAGCATCAGGGACAAGGATTTCCCCATGATGGATTTGGGCATTGCGTCGGCCTACATTACTCTTGCTGCTGAAGACGAGGGCATTGGCAGCTGCATTCTTGGCTGGTTCAATGAGGATAAGATTAAGGAACTTGCCGGGATTCCGCAGAAACGCCGCCTGATGCTTCTCATTTCATTAGGATACGCTGCAAAGCCCAAGCGGAACAAGGTGCGCAAGGAGTTCCGGAAAGTTGTTTCATTTGAAAAGTATTGAATTCTATGAAGCCGATATTGTATGTATTAGTATTCCTTCTGCTCATAGCGGCTGTATGCGTGCATACCAGGCCGCCTAAGGAGGACCACATAAAAAAAATGTCATCTGTTATAAATGAGGCAATGCAGGACGAGGCCTCGCTGTATGGTGCATTCCCGGCAATGATAGCCTCGGAGATTGAGAAAATGCGCCTGGTTGATGAACTGCTTGACAGGATTGTTGTTGTGGAGGACTATGGTGTTGCAACAGTGGGCAAGGTTTATTTCAACGGCGAGGAGTATATGATTTCATTGGGAGTAATGGATAATGTAATCACATTCTCTAAAGAGCAGCTCAAGGAGGCTGTAGTGTATATGCTTAAGAATGGGAATCTGATAGGTGATGATTTGAAGTTTGCAGGCTGTGCCCGTTAGCAGCTTTTGCCGATTCAGTTTATAAATATTGTTGAAAGTATGGTAAACAAAGTATATCTTGAAAATTTTGAGAACAGGATTGTGAATGAGCTCCTGAAACTGTGTACCCAGTATAATGTCCTTGAGGGCACATTGCTTTCTACTGATGACATTGATGCCCGATGGCATGAAATTGCGCCTGAGTATGTTGCCGATGCTGTGCCTAACATTGCCTCATATCCCACCGTTGCCATTGCATGGGCCGGCTATGTTGGAATGGCGGTTGCGCATCTGTGGGACAGTGACTGGGCTGCCCATTGCAAGGATGGGTACAGTTCCCTGTACGGTCCGGCCGGCTTTGATGACATGGACGAGCACATTGTGCAGAAGGTGCTGGGATTTCATCTTGAATCAAGAGAGGCTAAAGGCATTGAGCAGATGATGCGCCGCCTTGGCGAAACTGCGCTTTCCCTTATACGCCGTGAGAATATTGAACCTCAGTCCCCAATGGCATTTCATGTGTTTGCGCGTGCCATTAAAAGCATGTACCGCATAGGTGCGGCCATTGAACTGAAGCGCTTGGGATACAAATTTGAACAGGTAAGCCTGCCGGGCATGAATGGCGGCATGGCGGAGTGCTGACAAAATATATGAACGCGAGCAGCGGGCGGCCAGTGGCCGCCCGCTGCTCGTATTAGTTCACAAATAATCTTGTGTATCTGCATTATCAGAAACGGAAGTCAACACCGATTGTAGCGTTGTAAGTCTTGCGGAAGTAGCTTGAACCGTTCAACTTGTTTGTGTCGTGAGCATAGTTTGCATAGCAGAAACCTACGTTCAAGTCCCAGTTCTCGTTGAAGCTGTACTTTGCGCCAAGGCCTGTCATGAATGAGTCGTTGATGAAGCCGAGGTCGCTTGTGTAAGCGTCTGTGATGCCGAAGTCGCTGTACTGGATACCTGCTGAAAGGAGAAGGTTCTTTGTTACGTTGAACTCAACACCGGCCAAAAGCTCGTATGTGTTGCGGTCAAGGTTTACGTTGTTGTCAGCGCCGCCGAGGAGTGACTCAACCTTTGCGTCCTTGTCAAAGTAGTATGTTGCACCAATCATTGCCTTGAACCAGGAAGTTGCCTGCCATGAACCAGCGAGTGAAAGCAATGCGGGAGCGTCGCTGCGGAGTGTCTGGCCGTTCTGGAGTGTAGCAAGCTTGCCAAGTGCGCCGCCAAGTTCTGGCATTGCCTGAGAGATTGCACCGATTTTGCCGTCAAGGTTAGCGTCGTTGCCGAGCTTAGGTGCAAGAAGCTCGCTCTCGAACTTGTCTGTTTCGTTCTCTACATTTGTAACTGCGCGGAACTCATACTTTGCAGCGAAGTTGAAATCGCCTATTTTGTAGTCAACGCCAATTACCGGAGCAAATGCAATGCCTGTCTGTGTAAGGTCAAGGTCAAGAATCTTGCCTGCAGCGCCAGCCTGCGGATGAACAGCTGTGATTGCGCCTGAATAGTTTGCGCTTGTGTAGTTGCCGCGGATACCTGCGTAAACTGACCAGTTGTCAGAAATCTTGTAGGCAGCACCCAGCTGGAGTGAGAATACATACTGTGTTGACTCGAATGCTGATGTCGCGCTCATGCCCTGAGCTGCTACAAGTCCTGCACCCATAGCATCAAATGCGGGAAGACCGTCATTGAACTGTGCGTTACCGCCACCGCCGGGGATTCCGAAGAAACCGCTGAATGTCCAGTCGCCAGTCTTGTATGATGCCATGATTGTAGGCATGCAAGGTACATAAACCTCGCCCTTGTATGATTTGTTTGTAAGCGCGCTTGTAACATCGCGGTCCTGCCAAATCATCTGCCAGTTAGCAGAGAGTGCCCAACCCTCCTTGAAGAAGGCTGTACCTGCAGGGTTGAAGTAGATAGCGTCAGTCTCAAGTGAAGCATAGCGCATTGGGTTGCGTACGAATGCAGCATGCTGGTTTGTGTTTGTCAAAAGACCACCTGCAAATGTTGAAAGTGCAAGCGATGCAAAAACGATTGTTGAAAAAATTCTTTTCATAATAATATGTTTAAAAAAAGTTTCTGTTTATTTTAAAATGCAAAGCTGGCTTGCTTGCGAATTGCAAAGCGGGTGCAGCCTGTTTTTGCGCATTACAAATAGAATGCTTGTTTATTTTTGCACAAAATTACTTTAAATGTGCAAAAGAATAAAGGGAATGACATTTTTTAACTCTGTTTGTGTATATTATGAAATGGATTTTGTACAAAATCCCCCGCTTTTACCGCTCTTTGGGCCGGTCTGCATATAAAAACAGCGCCAGCATGAAAACTGGCGCTGTTTTTATATTATATAAGGAGTATTATCTCTTAACCGGTATTGCATCAATGCGTGCCTGATGGCGTCCGCCCTCAAATGGGGTAGTGAGGAATGTTTCAACACACTCCTTTGCGCTGTCGCTGCTGATGAAGCGGCCGGGCATTACCATTACGTTTGCATCATTGTGCTGGCGTGCAAGCGCTGCAATCTCGGGCATCCAGCATAGTGCGCTGCGAATAGCGTCGTGGTGGTTCAGTGTCATGTTAATTCCGTTGCCTGTGCCGCAGATAGCTATTCCTGTTTCAAGCTCGCCCCTTTCTATTGCTTCGGCAAGTGCATGTGCAAATTCGGGATAGTTGCAGCTCTCTGTGCTGTTTGTGCCAAAGTCCGCAAACTCATAGCCCATATCCTTGAGCCACTCTTTTACCTGCTCCTTAAGCGGGTAGCCGGCATGGTCACTTGCAAGTCCTATTGTCTTGTTCATTATAACATTGCTTTTACCTGGTTGTATACATTTTCGGCAGTGAAGCCTAACTTCTCGTCAAGAACCTTGTAGGGCGCAGAGAATCCGAATGACTGCAATCCCCATACCTTGCCGTTTGCGCCAACAAGGCCTTCAAGGTTAACAGGCAGGCCGGCTGTAAGTCCGAATACCTTTGCTCCTGCTGGAATGATGCTCTGCTGATATTCCTTAGGCTGGGTGCGGAAAAGGCCTTCTGATGGCACTGAAACTATTCGTGTCTTTATGCCGTCTGCTTTCAGCAGTTTTGCTCCGTCTACAAGGGTTGATACCTCAGAACCTGATGCGAGCAGAATTACATCGTACTCTTCGTCGCTGCCGGCGATGATGTATGCGCCCTTGCCAGTCTCTTCGTATGGTGTTCCCTCGGGCAGGTTATTCACATTCTGGCGTGAGAATATGAGGCCTGTTGGGGTATTTGTATTCTCCATTGCAAGTTTCCATGCCTGTGTTGCCTCGTTTACGTCGGCGGGGCGGAGTACAAGCATTGAATTCCTGCCGCTGTGGTTCTTTACTTTCTCCATGAGGCGCACCTGTGCTTCCTGCTCAACGGGTTCGTGTGTAGGGCCGTCCTCGCCTACGCGGAATGCGTCGTGTGACCATACGAACTTAACTGGAAGCTCCATGAGTGCTGCCATGCGGATGGCGGGCTTCATGTAATCGCTGAACACGAAGAATGTTCCGCAAGCCGCAATTACGCCGCCGTGCAATGCCATGCCTATGCATACGCATGCCATTGTGAGTTCTGAAACTCCTGCGTGAAGGAATGCGCCGCTGAAGTCGCCGGGAGTGAAAGCGTGTGTCTTTTTGAGGAAGCCGTCGGTCTTGTCGCTGTTGCTGAGGTCGGCCGATGAGCATATCATGTTGCCGTAGTTCTCGGCAAGGATGCCAAGCACGGTTGCCGATGCGTTGCGTGTTGGAGCGTCTGCTTTCTGCTCAATTGCCGCCCAGTCAATTTCGGGCTGCTTGCCGCTGAACCAGTCTTCGAGCAGCTGCGCCTTTTCGGGGTTTGCTGCTGCCCATGCGGCTTTTGCCTGCTTGCGCTCAGCAACAATCTTGCGCAGTTCGGCAAGGCGGTTGTCGTACATCTCCTTTACCTCGGGGAAGAATACGAACGGGTTCTCTACATCGCCGCCAAGGTTCTTTATGGTGTTGATGTATGCGTCGCCGCCGAGCGGTGCACCGTGTGTGCCGCAGTCAAATTCGTAGCTGCTTCCGTCTGCACGGCGTGCTCCCTTGCCCATAACGGTGTTTCCTATGATAAGTGTAGGACGCTCCTGCTCGGCTTTTGCCTCTGTAAGCGCCGCGCGTATTGCATCGCAGTCGTTTCCGTCAATTACAATTACCTTCCAGCCCCATGCCTCGTACTTCTTTGCTGTGTCCTCAAACATAACCTCGTCGCAGCGTGTTGAGAGCTGAATTTGGTTAGCGTCGTAGAACATGATAAGGTTGTTTAGCTTCAGGTAGCCTGCAAGACGGCCTGCACCCTGTGAAATCTCCTCCTGTACACCGCCGTCGGATATAAATGCGTAGATTGTGTGGCCTAATGCCTCTTTGCCAAGGCGTGCCTCAAGGAACTTTGCCGCAATGGCAGCGCCTACGGCGTAGGTGTGTCCCTGGCCGAGAGGGCCTGAGGTGTTTTCAATTCCGCGTGCGAAATTTACTTCGGGATGGCCTGGAGTGGCGCTTCCCCATTGACGGAGCTGCTTGAGCTCGTCCATTGTATACTTGTCGGAAAGTGCAAGCACTGAGTAAAGCATCGGTGACATGTGTCCCGGGTCAAGGAAGAAGCGGTCGCGTCCTTCCCAAAGAGGGTTTTCAGGGTCGTGAATCAAAAACTCCGAATAGAGGACGTTGATAAAATCAGCACCGCCCATAGCACCGCCAGGATGTCCCGATTTTGCCTTTTCTACCATTGCGGCAGTCAGAATACGGATGTTGTCCGCTGCCTTGTTCATCAATTGCTTGCTGTTCATTTTTTCTATAATAGGTTAGTGGGTTTCTTACTGCAGCGCTTGAATGCAGTACGGTGTCACATTCAAGTGCATACTTCTTCTATTTTGTTACAAAAGTAATACTTTTGTTTGAATGCTAAACACATTTGGAAGATGTTTTTGCCCATTGTTGATAAATATTTCATCTTATTTGCTGTTTTTTGCGATTTTCATTCTGTTCCAAATTTTCACGGCGCTTCGTTTTCGCGTTTGCGTTCTTTTGTGTTATCTTTGCGCTGGATAAATAAGGTCTATTATGCTTGTAAATATAATTTCAAAAGAGCTGGGACTTGCTCCCGACAAGGTGAAAAATACCGTAGAGCTTCTTGAAGGAGGTGCAACTGTGCCTTTCATTGCGCGCTACCGCAAGGAGGCAACCGGTTCCATGGACGAGGTTGCAGTGGGCAGCGTCAAGGAAATGCATGAAAAGCTGAAGGCGATTGTGCAGCGCAAGGATACTGTAATTGCCACAATTGAGGAGCAGGGGAAGCTTACTCCGGAACTCCGGCATCGTATTGAATCATGCTTTAATGCCGTTGAGCTTGAAGATATATACCTTCCTTACCGTCCCAAGCGCCGCACCCGCGCAACAATAGCCAGGGAGCGCGGGCTTGAGCCTCTTGCCGATATTATAATGCTTCAGCAAGTGTCCGATATAAAAGGGCGTGCCCGCATGTTTCTTAATGCAGATGTTGCAAGCGCCGAGGATGCCATTGCCGGTGCTTGCGATATAATTGCCGAGCGTGTGTCGGAAGATGAGCGTGCGCGCAATGCCATGCGCCGTCTCTATTCCCGCAAGGGGGTGCTTGTCTCAAAGGTTGTCAAGGGAAAAGAGGCCGACGGTATTAAATATGCCGATTACTATGAGTGGGAAGAGCCTGTTGCCCGCATATCCTCGCATCGCCTGCTTGCCATAATGCGTGGCGAGGAGGAGGGATTCCTCAGAATGGCAATCTCTGTAGACAATGAAGAGGCTGAGGATATTTTGAACCGTCAGTTTGTAAGGCGAGGCTCGTGTTCGCGCGAATATATTGAGGCGGCTGTGGCCGATGGCTTCAAGCGCCTTCTTGCTCCCTCAATAGAGAATGAGACACGCACTGCGGCAAAGCAGCGTGCCGATGAGGAAGCGATTGCTGTCTTTGCCGACAATTTGCGGCAGCTGTTGATGTCGTCGCCGCTCGGGCAGAAAAGGGTGCTTGCCATTGACCCGGGATTCCGTACAGGCTGCAAGGTGGTGGTGCTTGATTCGCAAGGAAACCTCATCCGTCATACGGTTATTTTCCCTCATCCCCCTCAGAACGACCGTGAAGGTGCTGGTCGTCTGCTCTCTTCACTGGTAAAGGAGCACTCCATTGAGGCGTTTGCAATAGGCAACGGAACAGCAGGGCGTGAAACAGAGGATTTTGTGCGCGGACTGGGGCTTGATGCCGAAATTTTCTCTGTGAACGAGGATGGCGCGTCGGTTTATTCGGCATCGGCCGTTGCGCGCGAGGAGTTTCCCGACGAGGATGTTACAGTGCGCGGTGCAGTGTCAATTGGCCGCCGTCTGATTGACCCGCTGTCGGAGCTTGTGAAAATTGAACCGCGTTCGATAGGTGTGGGGCAGTACCAGCATAGCGTAGACCAGGCAAGGCTAAAGGAGCGTCTTGATGTTGTTGTGGAGAGCTGTGTGAACAAGGTGGGCGTAAACCTTAATACGGCAACCAAGCAGATTCTTACACATATATCAGGGCTTGGACCGGCACTTGCCGATAATATTGTAAAGTACCGCGCGGCTAATGGCGATTTCCGCAATCGCAAGGAGCTGCTTAAGGTGCCCCGCCTTGGCAATAAGGCCTTTGAGCAGGCAGCCGGTTTCCTGCGTGTCGCTGGCGGAAATGAACCGCTTGACAATACGGCAGTGCATCCTGAGTCGTACGGAATAGTATCCCTTATGGCAAAGGATGCCGGCGTTTCGCTTGAGGAGTTTATTTCAAATGAGGAGATACGAAAGGGAGTGGTGCTCTCAAAATATGTTACAGAGAAGGTGGGCATGCCCACTCTTGCCGATATTATGGACGCGCTTGCGAAGCGTGGTCTTGACCCGCGTGAAAAGGCAAAGGCTTTCTCTTTTGACGCTTCGGTGCATGAGATTGAGGATTTGCGCGCAGGGATGGTGCTGCCGGGAATCGTGAGCAATATTACAGCCTTTGGGGCGTTTGTGAATGTGGGGGTGCACCAGGATGGCCTTGTGCATATATCGCAGCTTGCCGACAGATATGTCTCTTCGCCCGGTGATGTGGTAAAGCTCGGGCAGCATGTGATGGTGAAGGTTGTTGAGGTTGATTTGAAAAGACGCAGGGTGTCGCTGAGCATGAAGGGGCTCTAAGAAACGGTTTGCACGAATCATATTCAAAAAAAGGTCTGAGGGCAGCGCCATCAGACCTTTTTTGAATATGTAAGACTGCTTATTATTTGCAGACATTCTCAACCTTAAGGTGTGTAACCTTGCTCTGGAAGAGGCCTGTCTTCTCAAGCGGGAACACGAGAGTGCGTACATAGTACATCTTGTCCTTGCCGCCTTCGTTGTGGTAGATTGTCTGCTTGTCAAGTGTTTCAACCAGTTTGCCGTTTACAAAGAGCTTTGTTACCTCCTTGTTGCCGCTGATAGTAACTCTTGCCTTTTCACCCGGATAGAAACGGAAGTTGAATGTGTTGATGTAGCCGTCGCGCTCAAAGCCAAGCTTGCCCTGTGCGGGGTCGGCAAGGTAGAATACGGCGTCGCGTGACTCAAAGAGAACTGTTCCCTTCTTCTCGGCTGCATACTCAATGTCAAATGATACGCTGTACTCGAAACCTACCTCTCTGATGCCTGTCTGCTCAGCGAGCTCTGTTACCGGCTTCAATACAGGAACGTCAATGAGTGTGCGCTTCTCGCCGCTGAAACGGCCGGCAATGTTAAGGCCGGGAGCGTCACTGAGTGCGAGGCGCGCCTTGTCAAACTCCTCAAAAGGAACAGTTGGCTTTGCGCCTGTCCACATCTTTACAGCCATAGTCTGCATTGCAGGATATACGCGGTAGTGGATGTCCTTGCAGCTGATACCGTTGCCGGCGTGGTCGTTCCATACTGCAAATGAACCGCCCTTAATCTGCGGGTGCTTCTCCTCAAAGGTCTGGTTGCCGATAATGGCCGGTGTCCAGCTGTTGTAGAGGTAGTTGCAGTTGAGATAGTCATAATAGTATCCGGCTGCGGGAACAATGTATGTGAGACCATCCGGGATGCTGATTACATCGTAGCCAAGAGCCATCATGTCCTTTGGATTGGCATAGCCGTTGTACCACTCATACATGAGCACGTTGTCAACCTTGACAGGGGTATTGCCCTTTGCGTGTGTGAGCGCGCCCCAAACGCAGGCCTGCTTGCCATACTTCTCTGCCTCGCGGATGCAGTGGTCGGTGAAGTAGCGGAACTTCTCAACAACCGCTGTGTCGCGGTTAGAGTATTCGTCTGTACCTACATGGAAGCGCGGGCCGCGGAATACAGGCTCGTCGCCGCCAAGATACTCCATGAAGAGTGAGTCAACGAATGTATATGTTGCAGGGTTGAAGAGGTCGAGGTGGTCAAGGCCATACTCCTTGCTGCCAAGCTCGGGACGGTAGTGTACGAATGCCAAAGAGTGTGCGGGAACGTCAAACTCCGGGATAATCTCAACGCCTACGCGCTCTGCGTGCTTCTGAAGTTCAATGAACTCCTCTTTTGTGTAGTAGCCGTCGCGTGATGCAAGGCCGGGGAAGAAGTCGCTCTCAAGGCGGAAGCCTGAAGGTGTCTTGCTCCAGTCGTGGTTGAAGTACTGCTTGAAGGCGTTGTCATTGAGGTGAATGTGGAATGTGTTCATCTTGTAGTATGCCATGAAGTCAACATACTCATGCAGGAAACTGATGGGGATGAACTTGCGGCCGCAGTCGAGCATAAAGCTGCGCATCTCGTAGTCGGGGTAGTCAACGATGCTGCCCTTTGGAAGAGCGCCTGCGTTCTGCTCTGCAATCTGCAACAGTGTGCGTGTTGCCCAAATTGCGCCGCGTGCCGAACCGGCTGCAACTTCAACCTTGTCGGCTATCTTCACTGTGTAGCCTTCCTGGCCAAGTTTCTTGTTCTTTTTTACTGAAAGAACGATGTCGCCCTTGCTGCTCTTGCCCTCAGCGACTTCCAGCTCAATGCCGAACATTTTCTTGATGTCGCATGCGAACTGCTTGGCAACTTCGGCCAATGCTGCATTTTTCTTCGGGTAGACAATCTTTGTCTCTGAAGAGATTTTAAACTCGCCTGTTGCGCCTGTCCACTCGCGGAGCTCTGGAATAACAAAAGGCTTCTTGTTCTTGTCGGCTGCAGATGCATTTGCCGCAAAGGCAAAGCAAATTACTGCCAGCAGGAATAAAATTCTGTTTTTCATGAAATTATAGTTTTAATTAAAAAAAATGTCCCTTGGTATTTGCAAATAGTGCAAAATGCGCGGAATTTCTTACGCTTTTTGTCGTGAATGCATGCAATGTCGCATTTTATACAAAAATACGTTATTTATTGCTTATAATGGCGCTGTTTGTGCTTAAAATTAGTTAAAACAAATAGTTTGGCAATTAACGGCATGCCTGCGTTCATTGCCGGTGTCTAAGTTCCCAAAATGCGACAGCTGCAGCTGCTGCAACATTCAGCGAATCCACGTTGTGCGACATTGGAATCTTTACCACATGGGTTGCTGCCGATATTGTACTTTCCGGCAGTCCGTCCCCCTCAGTTCCCATTATTATTGCCAGCTTGCCAATATTCTTAAGCAGGGGGTGCGAAATAGATATTGAATTCTCTTTTAGCGCCATTGCGGCGGTGGAGTAACCCATGCTGTGGAGCTGTTCCATTCCGCCGTCAAGCCATCCCCATGGGACAAGAAACACCGAACCCATTGACACTCTTACGGCGCGGCGGTTAAATGGGTCGCAAGAATTTCGCGTAAGCAGTACGGCATCAATGCCCAATGCTGCAGCGCTGCGGAATATAGCCCCAATGTTGGTGGTGTCGACAACGCCTTCAATCACAGCAATTCGGTGTGCGTTGCGGCAAATATCCTCAACGCAAGGCTCGGCGGGACGCTGCATGGCGCACAGCACTCCGCGGGTGAGCGTGTATCCGGTAAGGGACGAAAGCAGCCCGCGCTCGCCGGTGTATACAGGAATGTCGCCGCATTGCGCTATGATGGCGGCCGCGTCGCCTGTTATATGTCTCTTTTCGCACATTAGCGCAATTGGCCTGTATCCGGCGTCAAGGGCAACCTTTATAACCTTGGGGCTTTCGGCAATGAATATTCCCTGTTCGCCCTCGCGCCTCATGCGCAGCTGCGCCTCGGTGAGCGTGCTGAAAATCTCTGTTCCCGGGTGGCTGAGTGATTCAATTTCTATTACTGGCATTGCTTCTTTTGTTCAATTCTCCCTGCGAAGATATGCATATTGTGCCTTTAAAGCAAATTATCCTCTTTTGAATCGTTTTATTCGGAAATTTTTATATCTTCGCGCTGTATGCATGCTTATATATGAATTACAAGACTATTTTAGAAGAGATATACAAATCGGTGCAGCCTTTTGCGGCAAAGGGCAAGGTTGCCGACTATATTCCTGAACTTGCCAAGGTGAACCCTGACAGGTTCGGAATATGCCTGAATGCCATTGATGGCGCTGTCTACTCTGTGGGCGATTCAAATGAGCGCTTCTCTGTTCAAAGTATCTCCAAGGTGTTCACGCTTGCAATGGCGCTGTCGGTAAAGGGCGAGAGCCTTTGGGCAAGAGTGGGCAAAGAGCCGTCGGGCACTGCATTCAACTCCCTTGTGCAGCTTGAGGTGGAGCGGGGAATCCCGCGCAATCCTTTTATAAATGCCGGAGCAATGGTTGTTGCCGATATTCTGCTTACCTCTTTTGATAACCCAGCCGAAAGGCTGCTTGATTTTGTAAGGGCGCTTTGCGGCAGCAGCGATATACGCTACAACGAACAGGTGGCGCGCTCCGAACGCGAGACTGCCTACTTGAATGCAGCCATAGCCAATCTGCTTAAATACCATAAGAATATTGAATGCGGGGTAGAAGAGGTGCTTCGCCTCTATCTGCTTGCCTGTTCCCTTGAAATGAGCTGCCGTGAACTTGCCAAGGCTTTTATGGCATTTGCCAATCACCGCGAGGAGTTCCGCTATGCAGGAATTGAACTGACGCGCTCGCAGATAAAGCGCATGAATGCCGTTATGCAGACGTGCGGCTTTTACGATGAGGCCGGCGAGTTCTCCTATCTTGTTGGCTTGCCCGGCAAGAGCGGAGTGGGAGGCGGCATTGCTGCAATATGCCCCATGCGCTACTCAGTTGCGGTGTGGAGCCCGAGGCTTAACAGCAAGGGCAACTCAGTAATGGGAATGAAGGCGCTTGAGGAACTGACTACAATGACAAATGAGTCAATATTCTAAAATGCAGCCTGTTTCCATTGCAGCGGGGGTAATGCAACAAAAATGCGCCTGACGGTGTTGTTAGTGTGATAAATAACTTTAAATCATTAGAATATGAATTTACTTAAAAGATTTAGCGCGCTGTCTGTTATGATGCTCATGGCGCTGGCGATGATGGCTCAGGAACTGCCAAGAGTATATATTCTTGCTACAGGCGGAACTATTGCAGGTTCAGGCTCTTCGGCAACAAAAAGCAACTATTCGGCCGGACAGGTGGCCATAGGCACTCTGCTCGATGCTGTTCCTGCCGTGAACGATGTTGCGTATATTGAGGGCGAGCAGGTGGTGAACATAGGCTCTCAGGACATGAGCGACGATGTTTGGCTTGTGCTTGCGAAGAGGGTGAACGAACTTCTTGCAAGCGATAAAGTGAATGGCATTGTAATTACTCACGGAACTGACACAATGGAAGAGACTGCATTCTTCCTGAGCCTTGTGACCAATAGCGACAAGCCTGTGGTGCTTGTTGGCGCAATGCGTCCATCTACCGCAATAAGCGCAGACGGTCCTTTGAATCTCTACAATGCGGTGGTAACTGCAGCGTCGCCGGCATCAATGGCGCGAGGAGTGCTTGTGTGCATGAACGGCAAGGTTTATGGTGCGGCCGATGTTACAAAAACCAATACAACAAGCGTTGAGACTTTCCAGTCGCCCAATTCCGGCGCTCTTGGCTATATTCACAATGGCGAGGTGTTCTATTATCATTCTCCCGAAAGATTTGGCCGCAAGTTCCTTGACCACGTTCATGAGGGTACGTTGTACGATGAACTGAGAACTCCTTATTTTAATGTCAAGGGCTTGAAGTCTTTGCCTAAGGTGGGCATTGCCTACGGTTACTCGAATGTTGAGGGCGATGTAGTGGATATGATGATAAACAAGGGCTACAAAGGCATTGTATATGCCGGAGTGGGCAATGGAAATATTCACAAGAATGTGTTTCCCGAACTTGAGAAGGCAAGGGAGAAGGGCTTAATTGTGGTGCGTTCAAGCCGTGTTCCAACAGGAGCGACTACGCTTGATGCCGAGGTCGATGACAACAAGTATGAGTTTGTCGCTTCATGGGGGCTGAATCCTCAGAAGGCGCGCATATTGCTAATGCTTGCGCTCACAAAGACCCATGACTGGAAAACCATACAGAAATACTTCAACAATTATTGATTAAAAGAATATGATATGAAAATGAGAAACACTCTATTCTTGCTTTTTGCGCTTGTGGCTGGTTATGCTTCGGCGCAGGTGACCTCGCGCAACTCTCAGTTGCGGACCGATGAAAAGACTATCTTTGAGCGTGTGTCCAAAATTGAGAAAAAGAACGACTGGTTCAACCTCTACATGAATATGCACGGCGCTTTTGACGCGAAGTTCAATCAGGACGGCAGGAACGGCCTCAGCGAAGGCGCGTTTGCTATGCGCCAGCTTCGCATTGAGGCAAAGGGCAATGTTACCGGCTGGCTCTCTTACCGCTGGCGCCAGCGCCTGAACCGCAGCAACGACGGCAACAGCATGATAGACAATCTGCCCAATTCAATTGATTATGCCGGGATTGGAATTAAGTTCAATGACAAGTTCTCGCTGTTTGCCGGAAAGCAGGCCGCTGCATACGGCGGTATTGAATATGACCTCAATCCTATTGAGATTTACCAGTACAGCGAGATTATAAATAACATGAGCAACTTCATGACCGGTGTTACGCTCACATACGACATGACGCCTAACCAGCAGTTCCAGTTCCAGATTCTTGACAGCCGCAACAGCTCGCAGGATGAGACCTACGGCAAGAATCTTGAGGAGAGCCGCCTGCCGCTTGTCTACACGGTTAACTGGAATGCCAACATGTTCAAGAAGGTGTGGCAGACACGCTGGTCGGCATCAATAATGGAGGAGACTCATGGAAAGTATATGTATTACTTTGCGCTTGGCAACCAGTTCAACTTCTCAAAGAAGTGCAACATGTTCATTGACTTCATGAGCTCGTTTGAGCAGGTCGACCGCAAGGGTATCATGACAAATATTCTTGGCGGCCGTGCGGCGTTCAATGAGCACAACACCTATAATACAATGTACAACTCCATTGTAAGCAAGGTTAATTACCGTTTCTGCAGCAAATGGAATCTCTTTGCAAAGGGCATGCTTGAGTGGGCCGGCGTTTACAAGGACAGCGCTGCAGTTGCCGAAGGCAATTACCGTACGTCGCTTGGCTATATTGCCGGTGTGGAGTTCTATCCAATGCGCAGCAATCTGCACTTCTATCTTGCTTTTGTAGGGCAGAGCAATTTCTTTACTGAGAGAGCAAAGGCGCTGGGTCAGGAGAACTACAGTACACAGAGAGCTTCTTTGGGATTCATCTATCAGCTGCCGCTGTTCTAACGGATTGCTGCTATGATGTTAATGCAATTGCTGATTGTGCTTCTGTGCATAATCATGGGAGCGCGTCTTGGCGGTATCGGTCTTGGCGTTATGGGCGGTCTCGGTGTAGCAGTGCTCACTTTTGTGTTCGGGCTTCAGCCCGGCAGCCTGCCCATTGACGTGATGATGATGATTGCTGCCGTAATATCCGCCGCAGCCTGCATGCAGGCTGCGGGCGGCCTTGATTATATGGTAAAGGTTGCCGAAAGGATATTGCGCAAGCATCCCCAGTATGTGACAATACTTGCTCCGCTTGTAACATATACATTTACCTTCCTGGCCGGAACTGGGCATGTTGCCTATTCGGTGCTGCCGGTGATTGCCGAGGTGGCTGCTGAAACAAAGATACGCCCCGAACGTCCTCTTGGCATAGCTGTTATTGCTTCGCAGCAGGCAATTACCGCATCGCCTATCTCTGCTGCAACCGTGGCTCTCCTTGGCCTGCTTGCAGGCTACGATATTTCCTTGTTCGATATTCTTAAAATCAGCATCCCTGCAACGCTTATAGGCGTGCTTGCGGGCGCTCTTTTCTCAATGAGGGTGGGCAAGAACCTTGTCGACGACCCGGAATATCAGCGCCGTCTCAAAAGCGGAGAGCTCAATGATGCCCACGTTGAACTCAAAGGGGCTGACAATCATTTCAAGGCATGCGCGTCGGTTTTTCTTTTCATAGGCGCTACAATGCTCATTGTGCTCTTTGGCTCTATACCCTCGCTGCGGCCTTCATTCAATGGCATTAGTGTTGATATGCCTTTGATTATTGAGATGCTGATGCTTGCTACGGCAGCGCTGATACTGATGCTTACCGGGACAAACGGCCTCAAGGCTGCCCAGGGCAGTGTATTTTCGGCCGGAATGCAGGCTGTGGTTGCCATTTTCGGCGTTGCATGGATGGGAGATACTTTCATTGCCGGAAATCTTGCCGAACTCAAAAGCTCTATCGAGGGCATTGTAACGGAGATGCCATGGCTGTTCGGTTTTGCGCTTTTTGCAATGTCGATACTGCTTTACAGCCAGGCGGCTACGGTGCGTGCAATTGTGCCGCTGGGTGTGCTGCTTGGCATACACCCCATGATGCTGATTGCTCTTTTCCCAGCTGTGAACGGCTACTTCTTTATTCCCAATTATCCAACCTTGGTGGCAGCCATAAACTTTGACCGCACGGGAACAACCCGGATAGGGCGGTGGATATTGAACCACTCATTTATGATGCCTGGACTTGTGGCAACCATAGTTGCAATAGCGGCAGGACTGTTGCTGATACAGATTTACTGATGAAAAGCAACTTTATGTAACAAGTGAAAATGGACGGCCCGGCCGTCCATTTTTACTTACAGCCGGCCTATAAGCCGGGTTCTGTACTCCTTGCGGAGTGCCTGTCATTCATCTATGCATTGTGTCACCACAATGCTAAAGCGTTCTACCCTCCGGCTTGGGCGAGCAACCCTCAAGCACCGGTTTACATGAACTTGCAGCCTCCAAGACGCACGGCCCGTACATCGCTGCACGGCCGGTGGGCTCTTACCCCGCCTTCTCACCCTTACCTCCTTTGCGGAGGCGGTTATTTTCTTCTGCGTTACTCCGCCTTTGCAAGCGGCTTTCTGTTAGGAAGTGGAGCGCTCTATGCTGCCCGGACTTTCCTCCTTTGCCTTGCGGCAACGGCGACAGACCGGCCGGCTGCGTTTTTCTTCTGGGTGCAAAATTAAATGTTTTTTCTGAATGTAAGTTGAAACTTGGAAAAAAAACATATCTTTGCCACTGCTCTTCTGTTAAAATTTGAAATTGTTCTTTGATATGATTGAAATCTGGTTTGTTGCGGAGATATTTCAAGTGTAATGATTTGAAATTATAAGTTTGCGGTCATATTACTATTGACGACAATGAATTAAGGACAAATGTGTTTTCGCTCAATTTGTCTGGCTTTTAGGTGGAATTTGTATTAATTGTCTTATTGGTAAGTGATTGGAAGGCTGGTGCATAAGATTTTTCTTTTGTTGAAATCAATAGTTTCTAAGCATTTTACTAACCGGTATAACACATTTAAAGTCGCTCCATTACAAAACTAAATTTCAATATGATAAAGAATTTGAGGCTTTAATTGGCTGCTAATTTATTTAATGTTTAATAGGTCTCAAACTTTTATAGACGCTAATGTAAAGGAAACATGAAAAAACAGATTTGTATAATACTGGCACTGCTGTTTCAGTTGCTTACCGTTGCTGCATACGCGCAATGCAACAGTTATCACGTTGTAAGTAAAGGAGAAACGCTCTACCGTATAAGCAAAATGTACGATGTTAAGGTTGACGAAATTGTAAGGCTCAATCCGGGATGTGAAAAGGTGCTTTTCGTAGGTCAAAAGCTCAAGATTAAGGAAAAAGAAGGCATTGAGAAGCAGAAACCCAATGCGACCATCGGTGTCATTAACGGCTATGAATATGTTGACCTTGGTTTGCCAAGCGGTGTCAGATGGGCCTCATGCAATGTGGGTGCAATCAAACCTGAAGACTACGGCAATCACTACGCTTGGGGTGAGGCAGAAATCAAGAGGGATTACAGTGAGGAAACTTATAAATGGTGCAACGGTACATTTTTTAAGCTTACAAAATATTGCAGTGACAGTGAATATGGTCGTGTGGACAATAAAAACAGACTTGAACAGTCTGATGATGTAGCCAGTAAGGAGTGGGGCAGCAGTTGGTGTCTGCCTGCCAAGGCCGATTTTGATGAACTGCAAGACGAAAATAACTGTATCTGGGAATGGACTACTCAGAATGGAGTTAACGGCTGTAAAGTAACGAGTAAGAGGAACGGCAACAGTATCTTCCTTCCTGCTGCTGGCTGGTGCGAAGGTACATCGCTTGACGACAGGGGGAAGGGCGGTGGTTACTGGAGTTCTACGCCTGATTCCAGACACGCATACAGCCTGGTTGTTGATAATTATGGTCATGGCAATATCTGGAACTACCGTTATTTAGGTCTCTGTATCCGCCCTGTTTCCAGGGGGGTAAAATCCAATGAAGAAGAAAGTGGTGCGCAGCAGCAAAATAAGAAACTGAATGCAAACATGAAGAACCAGAATAAGGCAAGAACTTATGATGACTTCAATGGCCATGAGTATGTAGATTTGGGTTTGAGTGTCAAATGGGCTACTTGTAATGTGGGTGCAATTAAACCTGAAGACTACGGCAATCACTACGCTTGGGGTGAGACAAGTTTCATGGCTGGCAATAACTTTGACAGTATCTATGAAAATATGAGCGACATAGACGGCAAACCACAATACGACGTAGCCCGCAAGGAATGGGGCGGTAGCTGGCGAATACCTAAAATAGCCGAGTTCCAAGAACTCATAGACAGTTGCAACTGGCAATGGACAAGGCAGAATGGAATTAACGGTTACAAGATAACGAGCAAAAAGAACGGCAATAGTATCTTTTTGCCTGCTTCTGGTTGGCGGCACTATGATACGTCTTTCTATTACCGTGGAACGCTTGGTTACTACTGGAGTTCTACACCTTACGATCACAATGGGCATTCCAACGAAGACGCGTTTGGTTTGGACTTCAGCAGTGGTGGCTATAGCATGGATATAAGCTGCCGTTATCGCGGTCACTGTGTGCGTCCTGTTTCAGAATAACGAAGTGGAAGACTTCGCTATTTTCTTTCTACTCTCCACTCAAACGAAAATAAGTTCCCTTATAACAGCGTCGCTAATGAAGATGCCTTTTTCGGTGAGTGAGAGTGCGCCGTTTGCTTCCTTGAGGTTGCCCAGTGCAATTTGCTTGCGGGCGTTTTCGGCCATGAAATTGTTTAGCTTGCAGCTGAACTTCTCCCTTATCCATGTCAGGGGCAGGCCGTCGGCGGTGCGCAGGCGGGTAAGTATGGTGTCGTTGTAGCGCTCTTCTTCGGTGAGGTGCTCTATCTCAAAATTGCGGCATCCGCTTTCAATGCCGTTGATATATGCCTTGATGTCCGATATGTTCCACTCTCTTTCGCTGCCGTTGTAGGAGTGCGCTGCTGCGCCGCAGCCTATGTAGGGCGTGTCGTTCCAGTAGCTGCTGTTGTGGCGGCTCTCCTTGCCGGGGAGGGCAAAGTTTGATATTTCGTAGTGGCGGTATCCGGCAGCCTTCATGCTCTCTATCAGCATTTGGAACTGCTCAACATTCTCCTCTTCGCTCAGTTCGGAGATTTTCCCCTCGGAGAGTGCCCGGTAGAGCGGTGTGCCCTCTTCGTACATCAGATTGTAGGCCGACAGATGCTCGGGTTTCAGTTCAATGGCGCTGTTGAGGTCGTGCTGCCACTCGCCGGCTGTTGAGCCGGGCAGAGCGAACATAAGGTCAATGCTTATGTTGCTGTATCCGGCCTCGCGTGCATTGGCAACTGCGCGGCGTGCCTTTTCGGCAGTGTGCCGGCGGCCGAGCTGCCTGAGCCGGGCATCGTTGAAACTCTGTACCCCCATGCTTATTCTGTTAAATGGCAGCAGCCTTAGCTGTTGCAGGAAATCGGGGGTGAGGTCGTCGGGGTTGCACTCTATAGTAATTTCGGGGCTCTCGCTAATGGTGTAATGGCTGTATATTGCGTTGCATATTGCCTCAAGCTGCGCTATGCTCAGGGTGGAGGGAGTGCCTCCGCCTAAGTATATTGTGCCTATGCTCTCGCCGCCGGCGTAATTTCTGCGCATGCCCAGTTCCCTGCATACGGCGGCAGTGTAATCCTCCCTTATATTATATAAGGTGGTGGAGTAGAATGCGCAGTAATTGCATCGCTGCTCGCAGAACGGTATATGTACATAAATTCCGGCCATTTTCTGTTAAAATTTGCTACAAAGATAACTTTTTTTGTCGCTTTTTGGAAAAACCTTTGCATTCTATTTGCTTTTGTTCGGAAAAATTCCTACATTGCCACCTCATTTAACACTTTAACTAACCTAATGGGGAGTTGGGTCGCGGGTGGCGAAGAATGTTCATGCAAAGCGAAGATTGTTCCCGCTTCTATTCATCTTTCCATACATAAACAAAAATAGTATGAAAACTTATCAGACTAACGAAATCAAGAACATTGCAATCGTAGGATGTTCCGGCTCTGGAAAAACCACTCTCACAGAGGCTATGCTCTTTGAGGGTGG
The DNA here is from genome assembly GCA_017516885.1 of Bacteroidaceae bacterium. Lineage (GTDB taxonomy): Bacteria > Bacteroidota > Bacteroidia > Bacteroidales > Bacteroidaceae > HGM04593. The sequence continues at coordinate 5,340 of JAFXAR010000071.1, read as the reverse complement.
AATTATCAAACGTAGAGGTACAATAGAGGCAAAGAACACCGTTAGTGACTACTTCCCTGTTGAGCAGGAGTATGGCTATTCGGTGTTTTCTACTGTATTCCAGATTGAGCAGGCCGGCAAGAAACTGAATCTTATCGACTGTCCGGGTTCTGACGACTTTGCAGGCGGTATGGTCAGCGCAATGACTGTTGCCGATTTGGCCATGATGGTAATCAACGGCCAGTACGGCGTTGAGGTTGGCACACAGAACTGCTACCGCTACATAAAGAAAATGAAGAAGCCTATGATGTTCGTGGTTAACCAGGTCGACAATGAGAAGTGCGACTACGATACAATCATTGAGCAGCTGCAGTCAATCTATGGCTCTAAGGTTGTTCCTGTGCAGTATCCGTTGAACGCAGGTCCGGGCTTCAGCACAATTGTTGACGTTCTGCTGATGAAGAAGCTTACATTTACAGGCGAAGGCAAAGCTCCTATTGTGGAGGATATTCCTGCCGGCGAGCTTGAGAAGGCAAAGGCTCTTCACATGGAGCTTGTGGAGAAGGCTGCGGAGAACGAAGAGGGCTTGATGGACAAGTTCTTTGAGTCGGAGGAGCTGACTACTGACGAAATCCGCATGGGTGCGCGTATCGGTCTTTCAACTGACAGTGTTTATCCGGTGCTCTGCTGCTCTGCGTCAACTGATGTTGCTGTGAGCCGTCTGCTTGAGTTCCTTGCAAATGTTGCGCCTGAGATTACTGATATGCCTCAGCCTGTGAATGCCGATGGCGAGACTGTTCCTTATGACAGCGCTGCTCCAACTTCAATATTCTTCTACAAGACCTCAGTGGAGCCGCATATTGGCGAGGTTAACTACTTCAAGGTGATGAGCGGTACATTGAAGGCCGGCGATGACCTTTTGAATGCCGACCGTGGCTCAAAGGAGCGTATTGCCCAGCTGTTCTGCAGCGCCGGTGCAAACCGTGTGGCTGTTGAGGAACTGAAGGCCGGTGACCTTGGCTGTACAGTTAAGCTCAAGGACATTAAGATTGGAAACACTCTTAACGCAAAGGATTCAAATAACAGATTTGCTTTGGTGAAGTATCCTGCTTCAAAGTATTCGCGTGCTATCAAGCCGGCTAACGAGTCTGAAATAGAGAAGATGATGCAGGTTCTTAACCGCATGCACGAGGAAGACCCGACATGGAGAATTGAGCAGTCAAAGGAGCTGCGCCAGACTATTGTTTATGGTCAGGGCGAATTCCACTTGCGCACTCTGAAATGGCGTCTTGAGAATGTGGAGAAGGTTCAGGTTAAGTATGAAGAGCCAAAGATTCCTTATCGCGAGACTATTACAAAGGCTGCGCGTGCCGATTACCGTCACAAGAAACAGTCGGGTGGTGCAGGCCAGTTTGGCGAGGTTCACATGATTGTTGAGCCTTACGAGGATGGCAAGCCATTGCAGGAGGTTTACCGTTTCGGTGGCCAGGAGTTCAAGATTAACGCAAAGGCAACTGAAGAGGTTACTCTTGAATGGGGCGGCAAGCTCGTGTTCGTGAACAGCATTGTGGGCGGCAGCATTGATGCACGCTTTATGCCGGCAATCCTCAAGGGCGTTATGGAGCGCATGGAGCGCGGACCGCTTACCGGTTCTTATGCCCGCGATGTACGCGTTATCGTTTACGACGGCAAGATGCACCCGGTTGATTCAAACGAGCTTTCGTTCATGCTTGCAGGACGCAATGCCTTCAGCGCAGCGTTCCGTGAGGCAGGGCCAAAGATTCTTGAGCCGGTATATGATGTTGAGGTATTCGTTCCGTCGGACAAGATGGGTGACGTTATGAGTGACATTCAGGGCCGTCGCGGTATGATTATGGGTATGGAGAGCGAGAATGGATATGAGAAGCTGTCGGCTAAAGTTCCTTTGAAGGAGATGGCTTCATATTCAACAACCCTCAGCTCGCTGACCGGCGGCCGTGCATCGTTCATTATGTCTCCTTCGACCTACGAACTTGTTCCCGGTGACGTGCAGAACAAGCTGGTTGAGGAACTCGCAGTTAAGGACGAGGAATAACAGATACCAGAGCATAGAAAACCTCAAAAAAAAGTTTAAGGAGCGCATTGCGCTCCTTAAACTTTTTTTGGTTAATTTGCATGCCGGTTTTGCTTAATTAGATTGTTTGTCTGTTTTTAAGTTGTGAAATTGGTAATTAGTTTTTAGCATATTGTTAATTAAAAAGAAAAAAACAATATTTTTGAATATTTGTTATACAACCTGAAGATGTTTGTTTTTATATTTGCTTTATGAAGAAGTTGACTATATGGCTTGTAGGGCTTATAATGGCTGTTTGCTGTGTGGCGCTGCTGTTCTTGCAGCTCTCATACATTGAGACTATGATTGAAATGCGCAAGCAGCATTTTGAGGAGGGTGTGCGCCGCAGCCTCTACCGTGTGTCGTACAGGCTTGAGCTTGATGAAATGAGCCGCATAATATCGGCCGAACTGCAGCGCAACAGAAACCAGGGCGCAATTATCCACAGGCATGTGGGCGATTTTGATGAAAACGTAGTACATGCCCATTCCTATTCGGTTTCAAAGAATGGCGTTGTGGAGTACTCCGAATCGCGTGTAATAACCTATGGCGAACCGCCGGTCGAGGCGTATGATGCTGTTGTGCGCCCCTATGCGCGTGGCAAGAAACTCTCAATAAGCGAGGCTAACAGCATATCAAGAGACCTTATTAAAAGTATATATCTTTTCAAGCACGATTTGCTTGACGAGGCTATTTATGAGGAGATTTTTGAAGTGAGCAAGAAACCGGTTGAAAGCAGGGTTGATTTTGCAGTTGTGGAGAAGTACCTGAAGGAGGAACTTGCAAACAACGGAATTGAACTTCCTTTCCAGTTTGATGTTCTCAGCAGCTCCAAGGATACGGTGTTCGTGAGCCAGGGCTACAGAAGAGGCCTTACAAGCGTGGTGTATAAGGAACCGCTCTTCAAGAACGACCTTACAAACCGCACTCCGGTTCTTGAACTCAGTTTCCCGGTGTCGTTCATGAACAAATATATTTATGCTTCGGTTAAATTTATGTTACCTTCCCTGTTATTCACTTTGGTTATGTTAATAACTTTTGTAATAACATTGTATATGGCAATCAGGCATAAGAAGATTACGCAGATGAAGAATGACTTCATAAACAATATGACCCACGAGTTCAAGACTCCTATATCTACAATATCGCTTGCTGCGCAAATGCTGCAGGACTCTTCTGTTGCAAAGTCGCCCGAAATGTTCGGCCGTCTGTCGGGGGTTATATCAAGCGAGTCGAAGCGCTTGCGCTTCCAGGTGGACAAGGTTCTTCAGATGTCAATGTTTGACGACAAGAATACCGCAGCGCTCAAAATGAAGGAGCTTGATGCCAATGAGCTTATATTGGGTGTAATAAATACTTTTGCCGTTAAGGCTGAACAGAGTGGCGGCCATGTGAAGTCGTCGCTTGAGGCAAGCGACCCCTATGTGTATGTTGACGAGATGCATTTTACCAATGTAATATTCAATCTCCTTGACAATGCCATGAAGTATAAGCGTGCCGATGTGCCCATTGAGCTTGAAGTGCGTACATGGAATTCCGGCGGGAAGTTCATGATCTCAATCAAGGACAATGGAATAGGCATACGCAAGGAGCACCTGAAGAAGATTTTTGACAAGTTCTACAGAGTGAACACCGGCAACGTGCACGATGTGAAGGGCTTTGGCCTTGGCCTTGCCTATGTGCGTCAGATTGTGCAAGCCCACAAGGGAACAATACGCGCCGAGAGCGAGCCCGGAGCGGGAACAACATTTGTAATTGTATTACCTTTAAAATAAAGAATTATGGAAGAGAAACAGAGAATTTTATTGTGTGAGGATGATGAGAATTTGGGTATGCTTCTTCGCGAGTATCTTCAGGCGAAGGGTTATTATGCAGAACTTTGTCCCGATGGCGATGCCGGTTACAAGGCATTCCTTAAAGGGAAATTTGATATTTGCGTGCTCGATGTAATGATGCCAGTGAAAGACGGCTTCACTCTTGCGCAGGAGATTCGCGCAGCGAATGCCGAAATTCCCATCATATTCCTTACAGCCAAGACCCTCAACGAGGATATTCTTGAAGGCTTCAAGATTGGTGCGGATGACTACATTACAAAGCCTTTCAGCATGGAGGTGCTTGTTGTGCGCATTGAAACCGTATTGCGCCGCGTATGCGGAAAGAAGAGCAAGGAGAATACCCTTTACAAGATTGGACGTTTCCAGTTTGACACTCAGAAGCAGATTCTCTCTATTGGCGACCAGCAGACCAAGCTTACGACAAAGGAATCGGAGCTTTTGAGCCTTCTCTGCGCTCATACTAACGAGATACTCCAGCGCGATTTTGCTTTGAAGACTGTGTGGACCGATGATAACTACTTTAATGCCCGCAGCATGGATGTTTACATTACAAAACTGCGCAAGCACCTGAAGGCCGATGACTCAATTGAGATTATCAACATTCACGGCAAGGGTTACAAGCTTATTGCTCCCGAGGTGGAGGCGTGATGCGCTCCTTGCCCATAACAAACGAAGCAACCGCCGCGGCGGTTGCTTCGTTTGTTATGAATACAGGCTGATGGATAATGCCCTTTGAGGGTGTTAGCCTACAAGCTGTGTCTTTTCAGGGTCGTTCTCTTTGTTCTCTGGAGTGTTGTCAGCTGTAATCTCCTCATAGAAAACTTTGCCGGCAACAATGTAGGTGATGATGCCGATGATGATAACTGAAAGTGAGGAGAGGTTCAGGGTGTTGTTGTTCTGCCAACCCATGAAACTGCCTGTTATTAGAATGATAGCTCCAATCAAAACAAGAGCAAGACCTGCATACTGAATGTACTTTGCCATAGTTTAATGTATATTATTTTTGTTATATTCCATTTTACACCGCAAAGTAACACATAATTATTTAGAGAATGAAATTTTTTTATGAAAAAAAACTGTTTCATCTTCTCTTTGCGTGCTTTTTTTTAAAATAAGGAGTGAATCAGCGTGTATGACGTGGCGGCCTTGGGGCTTGTTTTAGTTCCGATATGCGCAGTTCGGCATAAATTTGCATGTTTTGTATAAAAAGGGAGTGCTAAAACTTTGGCAGTTAAAAAAAAATGCCTACCTTTGTGCTCGCGTTTTGAAAAACGAATGTTTAACCTATTTATCAATTAAAAATGAATCAATACGAAACCGTTTTCATTTTAACTCCCGTTTTGTCTGATGCTCAGATGAAGGAAGCGGTAGAGAAGTTCAAGGGCATTCTCACTGCTGAAGGTGCTGAGATTGTCAATGAGGAGAACTGGGGTC
>JAFXAR010000070.1 GCA_017516885.1 Bacteroidaceae bacterium | reverse complement strand
CTCAAACCCGCGACCCTCAGCTTGGAAGGCTAATGCTCTATCAACTGAGCTACTTCCGCAATACGTTTACATAAAGAATTTGCAAACAAACGGAGACAGTAATCCTTACTATCAATGCTGGTTTGCATTCTCTTTTTCAACACATTGTGGGCAAAGATGGATTCGAACCACCGAAGTCGAAAGACAGCAGATTTACAGTCTGCCCCATTTGGCCACTCTGGAATTTGCCCTTACCTTGTCACTATTTCAGAAAACGCATTTGCGACAACTTTACCGTTACAACACCTAATTAACGCTGGAGCCTCTTGTCGGATTCGAACCAACGACCCCGAGATTACAAATCACGTGCTCTGGCCAACTGAGCTAAAGAGGCAACGTCAATTTGTGCGCCGTTACTGTCGTAAAGCGAGTGCAAATGTACAGCTTTTTTTTTAACTGCAAAACATTTTCCGCTTTTTTTTCAAAAAAATCTGCATTATACGCCCATTTTCGGTTTCAAATGGCAATAAACTCGGCAAAAAAGAGAGTTTGTTTCAGCACAGGCAAAAACATGCTGAACTCTCTCAGAAATCTGCATGCAGCCTGCATTGCCCCCATTTACACCATGTACGGCAAGAGAAGCAAGCATCTTGCACAATATTTTGCGGCCAAAGAAAATGACAATAAAGATTCAGGCAGTTTCACCGCTCTTCAAAATATCAAGCACCTGCTGCAGGGAATAGGCCTGATAGCAGGCCTTTGCCTCACTGTAGCGCTGGTTTATCTTCATAAAAGAGCGCCAATAGTCACTGAATGAGCGCAGCGCCACCCCCTCTTCTGTTCCGTTCTCATGCACCGCAGCGCAGCGGTTAGCACCGCTCAGGGGACTTCCCGCCATGTAATACACAAGGCTTTCCGCACCATTCCCGTCACTCCTTACAGCACCTTTGCAGCAGCTCCACCACTCAAGATACACCCCCACCGTAGGATTCCTGAACCCCGATGTACCAGTATATGCAAGACCGCTCTGAACTGCCACCGGAGCAAGGAACATACGGCTGTCCTGCATAATGCGCTCCTTGTTCCGCAACAGCAGAAATGCATTTTCCACAAACAGCTGACGCTCTAAAGACAGCTCAAGGTCCTCCACATGAGCCTTTGAGCGGCCTCTCTTTTTGCCAAAGGAAAGATACTCGCCGGTTGTGTCAAATTCCAGATTGTTGTAATCGACAGCCTTGCCGCCCCCGCCTTCACAGGGGTAGCATTCAAGTTCCCTGCCATCGAGCAATATTATTTTCCCCTCCGGGAAAACAACGCCACCTTCGTTGTAAAGATTCTCTTTCAAGCCTGCCATAGTCAATCCTCGTAATATGCCAGTTCATCCTCCTCGCCCGACACCCTGAGCCACTTGTTTGTTAGCGAAACCAGTTTCATAATCTTGCCGTACTCCTCTTTTGAACCGTCGTAGTTATCGTTCAAGAGTTTTGAATAAGCGTCAAGGGCATTGATTGTCTGCTCCACTAATATCTCGTCAACAGACTTATGGTCAATGCTCTTTCCGTTCCTCTGTTCCGGTTCAAGCAGATAATCTGTAACCTCATCCCAGCCCGGGTATAACGGAGAGCCAAACTCAATCCATTCGCCGGCGAAGTCACATGCGCCATTCTTTGGCCTATCGTCAATCAGGAAGTCGCCATGGCAGCGGTCCTTGCAATGTGTAAGGATTACACGCTTTTTAAAGAGGTCGCCAAAATGCTTGACAATCCAATTGACTTTATCGCTCCAGGCCGATGGATTGTTCCACGGCGCAGTAGAGAGGATGTAGACATCGTAATGCTCGCTCAGCTTATGCACAGCCTCTATTGCGCCCGGCATTGGGTCCATAAGGGAGAAAATCCCCGGCACTTCATCGAGGCGGCCCTTATACTCTTTCCTTGTTTCCTCACCCAGCTTGTCAACACCCGACTGGAAATCAACAAGCACACAATCCATGTCAAAAAACAATTTTCTCTTGCTCATAAATATTCTTTTTTTCTTGCAATTGGCTTTCGTTTCAAATTACATATATAATATAGTCACAAAAGGCAAAAAATTCAAATTTCAGAGCAACTTTTTTTGAAAAAATATTATTTGACCGCATAAAAGGCAAGCGCAGCATGCAAAAGCAGCAGTGGCGGCCTGCAGGCCGCCACCGGATAGAACTATTGCATAGAACTTTTATTTGTTGCGGTTCTTTTCTATCTGCACCTTTACGGCATCAATAGCACCAAGCAACGCATCCTCAAACGTGTCGCTTACCTTAGCGGCAAAGAGTTCGCCGTTTCCGGTTGACAAACGGAGGGCGACCTCTTTATTCATTGCCGTTTCAGGCTTAATCAGCTTCATATTCACGTCAAGCGCTGTTGCACCTTCGCAAAGCTTCTCAAGCTTGGCAACCTTTTTCTCTACAAACTCCAACAACTGCTGAGTTGCATCAAAATGAACTGACTGAATTCTTGTCTCCATAATAAATCCTCCTATATTTAGTTATTACCGGCTCTTGGATGAGCCTTATTATAGTATTTCTTTAGTTCCTCAAAGGTAAGGTGCGTATATATTTCAGTTGTGGCCAGCCTCTCATGCCCAAGCAGCTCTTTCACCGCCCCTATTTCGGCCTCATTGTTCAGCATTGCCGTAGCAAACGTATGACGCAGCACATGCGGGCTTTTCTTTTTTATCGAAGTAACCCCGGCAAGCCGGCTGTTTACCATGCGATAAACCGCAGAATGGCTTACCCGCGCACCGTTCATCGAGAGGAACAGAGCGTCCTCCCCCGCAGGAGCAACCTTTTCGCGCAGCTCAAGATAATGCTGAAGCTCGCCCTTAAGCCCCATTGCAAACGGAAGCATCCTCTGCTTGTTGCGCTTGCCTGTAACCTTCAGCACCATCGCGCCAAAATCCACATCGCGCACATCAAGCGACACCAGTTCCGAAAGGCGCACGCCTGTTTCATAAAACAGCTGCATAATCATTCTGTCGCGCGCCGCCCTGTAGCCTTCGCCAAAAGAGACCTCATCAAGCAGACGGTTCATCTCCTCCTCCTTGACAAATGCCGGCAGCCTTTTCCTGCGCTTAGGGCCGGGAAGCGCCGCAGCGGGGTTCGCCGCCGTGCTGTCATTCGTGCGCATATAGGCATAAAAAGTACGCAAGGCGCTCAGCTTCCTGCACACCGATGAAGGAGCAGCCCCGGCATCCATGAGCGAAGCCACCCACGAACGCACCACATCAATGTCGGCATCAATAAAATCAATAGACTCATCAATGCGGGAAACATATTCCTTAAAGGCACGAAGGTCGCCGGCATACGCCCTTAACGTATGCGCCGAGCAGTTTCTCTCAGCCTTAAGATACCCGATGAATGAGTCTATAAACATATTCGTTGCCGAAGGTTCTCCGGCAACGAATATATAACGCAAAAATTAAAAAAGCAAGAAAATGCGAGTTTTTTAGATTATTTAATCCTCCTCGCTGTCGCGCAGTTTCTGAACATAAACAGCATGTTCCATCTTAAGGCGCTTCAACACTGAAGGCTTGTCAAACTGCTGACGAGCGCGCAACTCCTTAATTACTCCGGTTTTTTCAAATTTTCTCTTGAATTTTTTGAGAGCTCTGTCAATGTTCTCGCCCTCTTTAACAGGTACTACAATCATTTCCTATTTTTATTTATTAGTTTATATTATTTTCACTTTACACAAAATGCAGCGCAAAAGTAGACACATTTTCTCAAATGACAAAACATTTGGACCGTTTTTTGCATAAAAGCGCCAATATTATTATAATGAGGCCGGCTAAAAAGATTTTTAGCAGCCTCATTATAATATATAAACATACCTGATATTAGAGGTTTGGATTGATGCTGCTCCACTCTGAAATTGCAGGAACAATGTTCAGGGTAACGAGCTCGTCGCGCATCTTGCAAAGGTGAGCATAGCTTGCATCGAGCTTTGCAATCTCCTCAGGAGTGCCAGCCGGCATCTTGTATGAGCAGCCGTTAGCATCGAGCACAGTATCCATAGCCATCATAATATGGTCATACTTCTCGTTAGAAACGTATGTACCGGCAGGATAGCGGAAAGTCTCGCCGCCCATAACCGAACGAATCATCTCAACTGAGAGATAAGAAGGGCTCTGGAATGAAGAACGGCCGCGGAGCTTGATGATAGCAGCACCGCCCTGTGTAACGTCCTTCTTCATCTGCTCCCACTCCTCAGCGGGGAACTCAGCAGTGCCAATGAGGTCGGTCAAAGGCTTGCCGGCAATCTTAACAGCGCTGCCGAATACAGCCATCTGCTCGCCGTGTCCGCCATAAGTAGCGCAGCCTGTAACCTCGTTCATCATAACACCGAACTTCTTTGCCAAGGCATTCTGCAAGCGTGTAGAGTCAAGGCCTGCGAGTGTAGTTACCTGGCCCGGCTTCAAGCCTGAATAGAGAAGAGTAACCAAACCTGTAAGGTCGGCAGGGTTGAAGATAATTACAACGTGCTTAACATCGGGGCAGTAAGTCTTGATGTTCTTGCCAAGCTCCTCAGCAATCTTGCAGTTGCCTGCCAAAAGATCCTCGCGTGTCATGCCCTCCTTGCGTGGAGCACCGCCTGAAGAGATAATATACTTAGCATCCTTGAACGCCTCAGCAACATCAGTAGTAGCTGTAATGTTCACATTGTCAAAACCGCTCTGACGCATCTCCTCAGCAACACCCTCGGGAGAGAATACATCATAAAGGCAAAGGTTTGTTGTAAGACCCATCATAAGAGCCGACTGTGCCATGTTTGAGCCAATCATGCCCGCAGCACCTACAATCACCAATTTCTCGTCTGTCAAAAACTGCATAAATTCTAAATTTTAAGGTTTATATTCAATTATTTATAATTCGTTATCAAAAACCGCACTAATATAACAAATTCCTGCACGCTACAATGCTTTTTAACAATGTTTAGCGAAAAAGCATTCGCCGGGGCAACAATCCGGCAACAAGGCATCAAAGCCCAAGTTCCCCGAATATCCTTGCCGACGCACCGGTATTCTCCTCCACATAGCTTCCTGCCGCCTTGCCCGCAGCCTCAAGAGCGCTATCCCCGGCAGCAAAGGCATCCATTTTTTCGACAAAGACCAATGCATTAGCAATCTCAATGCCGCCCCCGCACTCCTTCAGCATCTGCGCCTCCTGGAACTTTCTGTTATTTGGGCCAAAGAGCACCGGAATGCCATACACAGCAGCCTCAAGGACATTATGTATGCCAACGCCGAAACCTCCGCCAACATAAGCCACATCGCCGTAGCGGTAAATTGACGACAGCAGTCCGTAGCAATCAATAATCAGGCAATCGGCATTGCGCACATCATCAATGCTCGCGCCATTGTAGCGCACGCACTTGCCCTCGTACTGTTCAACAATCCTCTTTATACGCTGCTCGTTAACCTCGTGCGACGCAACAATCAGCTTCCATTCCCTATGCCTGTTGAAATAGGGCATATAAATTGCCTCATCCTCACCCCATGAGCTGCCGGCAACAAAAACCTTTCTGCTGCCCTTGACGAAAGCCTCCACAAGCGGCAGAATCTTTGCCTGCTCATATATCTTCTTCACGCGGTCAAAGCGGGTGTCGCCCGTAACTGACACGTTTTTCATGTTCAGCGAGCGCAGCAGCTCCCTTGATTTCTCATTCTGCACAAAGAAATGCGTAAACGCATACAGCCCCATGCGGAAGCGTCCGCCCCAGGGCTTGAAGAAAATCTGATCCTTGCGGAAAATTGAAGAGACGCTATAGGTCTTTATCTCCCTGTTTCGGAGTTCATCGAGGAAATTGAGCCAGAACTCATACTTAATGAAGAACACCATCTTAGGGTTCAGCATATCAATGAAGCGCTTGGCGTTCACCTTTGTGTCAAAAGGCAGATAGCAGACAATGTCGGCCGCCTGATAGTTCTTGGCCGGACGGTAGCCCGATGGCGAGAAGAATGTAAGCACAATGCTGTACTCAGGATGCTCTGCGCGGAACTTCTCAATCATGGGACGCCCCTGCTCAAACTCCCCCAGCGACGAAGCGTGAAACCACACATACTCGCTGCCCGGTTTCACCTTCTCCTTTAAAAGAGGAAAAATCTCCTTGTGCCCGGCAAGCAGCTGCTTAGCCTTCTTATGGCCAAAGAATGCCGCCAGCCTGACAAAGGCAATGTAAATGTATATTCCGAAGCTGTACATAGTTATCCCAATACCTTAATAGCCCTTTCAAGGCGAGCCAATGTCTCCTCTTTTCCAATAAGACCCGAAATGTCAAACATCTGCGGACCTTTGCCCTCGCCCACCAAAGCCAGGCGGAAAGCATTCATAATTTCGCCCATGCCGTATCCTTTCGCCTCAATCCACTCATGCACAGCCTTGTCCTGGTTCTCGATAGAGAAATCCTCAAGACTGCCAAGCAGTTCTGCCAGCTCGCCCATCTTCTGGGCCGAATCCTCTTTCCAGCGCTTCTTTACGGTCTTCTCGTCATACTCTGCCGGAGCAATGAAATAGAAGCTGCAAGCATCCCAAAGTTCGTGTACAAAGTTCACGCGTCCCTTCATCAGCGACACTATGCGCTCAAGGTACTCCGGCGAAGCATCAACGCCATGCGCCTTTACCACCGGCATGAATATTTCGGCAATCTCCCTGTCGCTCTTCCTGAGTATATATTCGTGGTTAAACCACACCATCTTCTTGTAGTCGAAACGCGCGCCCGCCTTGCTGCACTTGGCAAGGTCAAACTTCTGCACAAGCTCCTCCATTGACATAAGCTCCACGTCATCGCCCGGATTCCAGCCCAGCAGGGCAAGGAAATTTATAACCGCCTCGGGCAGATAATCGCTCTCGCGGAATCCCGAAGACACCGCGCCGCTCTTGGGGTCGTGCCACTCAAGCGGGAACACAGGGAAGCCCAGACGGTCGCCGTCGCGCTTGCTCAGCTTGCCGTTTCCTTCGGGCTTCAGCAGCAGCGACAGATGCGCAAAGCGCGGCATTGTATCCTCCCAGCCGAAGGCGCGGTAAAGCAGCACATGAAGGGGTGCCGAAGGCAGCCACTCCTCGCCGCGGATAACATGGGAAATCTCCATCAGATGGTCATCCACAATATTCGCCAGATGGTATGTAGGAAGCTCGTCGGCCGACTTGTAGAGCACCTTGTCATCAAGGATAGAAGAGTCTATCACAACCTCGCCGCGTATAATATCGTCAACGAGCACCTTCTCGCCCGGCTCTACCTTGAAGCGCACCACATACTGGTGTCCGCCCCCAATGAGCGCCTTAACCTCATCGGCCGGCAGAACAAGCGAATTGCGCATGCCCATGCGCGTAGAGGCGTCGTACTGGAAGTTCTCTATCCCGGCACGCTTTGCCTCAAGTTCCTCGGGAGTGTCAAAGGCAATGTATGCCTTTCCGCTGTCGAGCAGCTGCTGAACATACTTCTTGTATATCTCCCTGCGCTCCGACTGACGGTAAGGGCCATAGTTTCCGCCAAAGCTCACGCCCTCGTCAAACTTCACCCCCAGCCAGCGGAACGACTCAAGGATATACTCCTCAGCGCCCGGAACAAAGCGGTTGGAATCAGTGTCCTCGATTCTGAATACAAGGTCGCCGCCATTCTGCTTTGCGAACAGATAATTATATAATGCAGTTCTCACGCCGCCAATATGCAAAGGCCCTGTGGGGCTCGGTGCAAAGCGCACTCTAACTCTTCTGTTGTCCATATTCTTAATGTATAATATTCAAATGATTTTCAAGCGGATTCCGCCATGCGCACATAACCGCGCACAAGAAACCCAAAATAAAAACAAATAATATGCAAAATTAACACAACTTGAGTTTTTGGCAAAATAAATTCATTGATTTTTGCGCAACAGCATCTCCGGCACGCCCTCAAGCAGACGCTTAGGCCGTTACGCGCTTCTTATTAGAACAATTTGGCATAAAATATGTCCTTATTCTGTTATTTTTTCGTACATTTGAATGCTTTTGCATTATGTACAATAAAAAGAGAATATTTATATGGCAAATTTCATGAAGGACTTCCGCGAGAAATACCCGCACAGGATTACCCAGATACTGCTTACAATCGCATGCACGGCACTGATAGTGTACTGCATGCCCCGTGAGAAGTTCACCACAATACACTTTGAGATGAACGAGCCCTGGAATCAGGAGCAGCTGATAGCAGAGTTTGACTTCAAGGTAAAAAAGAGCGACGCCCAAATGGCCGCCGAGCAGGACAGCCTTACAAGAGTGGCAAAATCATACTTCAAGTATGAAAGCGAAATAGCCGAAGAGATGACCAGCAAGTTCAACAGCGCACTCATAAAGGAGCTGGCCGGAGACTACTACACCATTGGCATAAACTGCCATAACAAGCTGAAGGAGATATACGAAAAGGGCATTGTATCGGACAACGACGCCCTCATACTCAAAAGCAAGGAGAAAAAGTGGGTTGAGTGCAACCGCGACGGCAACATAAGAACCAAGGACGCTTCCGACTTCACAGGAGTTTCCAATGCCATAAAGCTTATAAGCGAAACCGATGCCACAAACACCATCACCCCCGAATTTGTTGAAACATACATAAAGCCCAACTACATTTACGACTCATCGCGTTCGGCCGGAGAGCTGAACAAGAGCCTTGCATTGGTTGACAGCGTAATGACCACCATACTCAAAGGCCAGCGCATCATTAACAAGGGCGACATTATAAACAGCACCACCCACCGCATCATAAGCACATACATTGCCGAGGTGCAGAAGCAGGAGGCCGCCAAAGCCACAAGCAACAGCGCAAACATGTTCTTCGGGCAGATGCTTTTTGCCATTCTGGGCATGTTCATTCTGCTGTTCTACATTTACACCTACCACCGCGACATAGCCGAGAAGCAGAACAAGTTTAACTTTACGCTTCTTGCCGCCACAGTGTTCCCCGCACTTACGGGCATACTTGCGAGCTACGGAACCGACGTATATATACTTCCCTACGCAATGGTTCCCGCAATGCTCTGCCTTTTCCTCAACAGCCACATAGCACTTATCGTGCACACAATATCCATAATGATATGCTCAATGGCACTTGGCGCGCAATATGAGTTCCTGATACTCCAGTTCACAGCCGGAATATGCACAATATTGAGCTTGAAGGACCTCTCCTCCCGCGCACAGATGTTCCGCTGCGTATTCTTCACCCTCCTGGCCTACTCAGCCATCTACCTATGCTACATACTCGTAACCTACGCCGACATATCAAAGCTCCAGCCCTCAATGTACGCAAGCTTTGTTGCAAGCGCAATGCTCATGATGCTGGTATATCCTTTGATGTACCTTATTGAAAAAGCCTTCGGCTTTGTATCGAGCGTAACGCTTATCGAGCTGTCAAACTTCAACAACAAGCTCCTGCAGAAGATGTCACAGGAGACTCCCGGAACATTCCAGCACTCAATACAGGTGGGCAACCTTGCTGCCGAAGCGGCTGCTGCCATAGGGGCGAACAGCCTTGAGGTGCGCACAGGCGCTCTTTACCACGACATAGGCAAGACCGAGAACCCCATCTACTTTACCGAGAACCAAAGCGGCGGCATAAGCCCGCACAAAAGCCTCACCCCAATTGAGAGCGCAAAAATAATCATTGACCATGTAAGGAACGGACTTGTCATTGCCAAGCGCGAAGGCCTGCCCCGCAAGATACAGGAGTTCATATCCACCCACCACGGCCTCTCAAAAGCAGGATACTTCTACATAACCTACAAGAATGAGCACCCCGACGAGATAATTGACGAGAGCCTCTTTACCTATCCGGGGCCTATGCCCTCCACCGCCGAGCAGGCCATACTCAGCATGGCCGACTGTGTGGAGGCTGCATCGCACAGCCTTGAGGAGTACACCGAAAAGGCCATCAACGAACTCGTCGACAAGATGGTCGACCCCAGGGTAAAGAACGGCGACTACAGCCTCAGCCCGCTTACCTTCCAGGATATTTCAATTATTAAGAGAGTATTCAAGAAGAGGCTCATGGCAATATACCACACCCGCATAAGCTACCCAAGCGAAAAGAAAAAAGAGGAAAACAAGTAATGCCGCGCGGCACGTCGGCCCAACTATGGAAAAAGCACCCGGAACACAGCCCTGCCTTAGGACACTGCAAGGCATCAGCAGCCTAAGCCTTCACAGCATACTCTCCCGCCTGGCGGTAGAGCGCATAGAGGAGAAGGCAGCCCGCATTGAAGAGACATTCACCCTTAGCAAAGGGCGCTGGGACGACACGCTTTTCCGCACCCTCATACGCAGCGCCGGGTTCGGCATTCAAAGCAGCATATTCCAGGAGTGGGCCGGCATCCTCAACATGCAGGCGCTTGAAAAGCACCGCGACAGCAGTTTGCAGATAGAGGCTGTAATGTTTGGCCAGGCAGGACTGCTCAACGAAGAGAGCATTCCCCACTACTACCGCGCCGGAGCACTTGCCAGCAGCTACTACAAGGAACTTCTCCGTGAATACAAATTTCTAAAGAACAAGTTCAGTCTCTCCGAACTGCCCTACACAGCATGGGGCACAGCATCGCCACACCTGAGAATAGCAAGGCTTGCTGCGCTCTTCTTCAGCAGAAAGCTGAGCATAAGCTCAATATCGGAATGCGGCACAATAACAGCGCTGCGCCGGCTTTTTGACGCCCCTCTGAGCGCATACTGGAGCAACCATCTGTGCTTTGGCGGCACAGAGACTGCCGGCAACGGCAGCATGAAAAGCAGCCAAACCGATGTGCTTATCATAAACACCGTTGTTCCTTTTCTCTATCTCTACGGCAAGCACCGCAAGGACGAGCAGCTGTGCAGCAGGGCCGAGGACCTTCTCTACGGCCTTGCAAGCGAGGAGAACGGCATAATAAGGCGCTGGAGAGAAAGGGGCATAAATGCCGACTGCGCAGCCCATTCACAGGCCATAATTCAGCTAGACAAGCAATACTGCCGCCAGCACCGCTGTGCAGAATGCCTGTTAGGGCGGTATATTATAATAGAATAGAGGAAGCGCTGTCAGCGCTTCCTCTATTCTTATAGCCTGCCCCATGAAAGGCCTGCTCTCTTTTGTCCTTAGCCCCCTCTCCTTGGGAGAGAACCGGGGTACAACTTCACCCTTCTTTACATTCCCCCTCCACGGGAGGGGGGCAGGGGAAGGCTTTTCTTACTTGACCAAAACCTTTTTTCCATTAACAATGTAAATGCCCGGAGCGGCAGCATTGTTTACCCTGCGGCCTGTGAGGTCGAAGACTGTTTTAACATTTCCGCTTTCACCTTTCACATTCCCAATGCCTGTTGCAACAGGAGACTTCGCATAAATTGTCACCGGCTTTTGGCTGCCTGTGTAGCAAGAGAAACGCGGCGAGCTTGTATTGTACTGCAATGTGTTGCGGGTTTTGTCGCCCTGCGCCTTTACTGTTGCAAGAGCATCGCTGTCAATGGTTATAGCCCAGCTGGCATTTGCATCAATAACTGTTACAGTGGCAACATAATTTTTGCTGGTTGATGTGGCAGCAAGATAGCCGTCGCCAACATTCAAGGCGAATGTGCCCTCAACAGCACCCTCCTCAAGCAGAACCTTCTGCACATCATCGGCAAGGTATGTTATAGTGTTATTGCTTACCTGAATATCGGTCTTGTAGCGGTAGTTGCCGGCCGATGCGCCCATTGCAAACTCCTCGTATGCAATTACAATGGTGTCGCCCACCGTCAGCTGCGCGGCATCGGTTACCAAAGTGAAGCTGCCGGCAGTAAAATTGCCGTCGTTGCCCTCGCTGCCGCCTGTGCTGCCGCCATCGTCACCGCCGCCGGCATTCTCGTTTTCTGTATTGCCGTCATTCTCGCCCTCGGCGGCAATGAGCTTTATATTATCCACTTCAAATGTTCCGGCACGCTCCTCAGTTCCAATGTACTTGAATGCTATAACCACGCTCTTGTCGCCCATGTATGATGCCGGTATCACTATTGCGTCAACAGTGGTCTTTGTCCAGTCGGTGCTGTTCTGCTCTGCGCCAAAGTCTATTGCCTCCCATGTGGCATCGGCAATGCTGCCGCTGTAGTCGCGGCTTATTAGCAGCTGGTTATGCTCCTGAACCTTGTCATCGGCACAATAGCGTATTACATAGTCAAATGTCAGTTCGGCGCTGCCGTCCTTTGTGAAATCCAGGGGAACAGACACCAGCCAGCTTTCGGCATTGTGCGCCACGCCATCGTCGTCGTACGATGTAACCTCGCCGCACTGGTACTCAAACATCCATGGGAAATCACCCACAGTGTTTACCGGGGTAAAGTTCATGGTGCTCTCTTCAAAATTCTCGAACAGCTTCAGGTAATATCCATCGGGAACATCAATTGCTGTATCACCGCCGCCGGTGCTGCCGCCGGTGCCGTCCTCAACCTCGCCATTGATGTGGAATGTGTAGTTTATTGAATCGCCCCACACATAGTCGGCAAGCTGGGGATAGTCGACATAAGGATTGCGGTTGCCCTGCACGGCATACACTGCATTGTTGCGGTTAACCTCCTTCTCGCTAACCGGGTCCTGCTTGTGCCACTTGAGCAGCAGCTTCACAGCCCAGGGCTTAAGAGTGGGATAGGTGCTGTTCGCATAGTTCATCCAGGTCTTTTCCCATGAAAGGTCCTGATAGCATGTGAACATGTACATGAAAACGCGCGCAAAGTCGCCTTTGTACTCATCGCAGGGTTCGTAGGCATTCTCACTGCTGCCGTCAATATTGGCCTTGCCCACAAAGGTAACGCCATTGTCCCAGCTCACGCTTGTAAGCTCGCCAAGCGGATAGTTACTCTTGCGGCTGTTGGCAGTCTGGTCGGAGGGATTCAGGTGGTGAAGGTCGCAATAAGCATTGTTCTTAGTGCCGCCCCACCAGCTTTTTGCCACACTGTGCTCAATATTCATGCCCGAAACTGCGCTTCCCTTGCTGCCAAAATAACGTTTTTCGCTCGAATACATGTCAAGCACGCGGCGCTGTCCGTTTTCAATTACAGCATCGGTTGTGTAGAACGCGGCCCATGTGCTGCCGCTTCCGCTGCCATAGCTTATCTGCTTATGGTCTTTTATAAGGTTGTAGAGAGCAGTCTTGAGAGCCGCTCCTCCTTTTGTTCCGTCAATGGACTCATAATACTCGGCCTGAGCAAAAAGCTGCACAGCGCACAGCTGCAGCAGCAAAAGCAATGAAAGAATTCTTTTCATATTATTGATTTTCTGTAGATTTCAGCGCTGCAAAGTTAACCATTTACTTTTAGAAGCTGTCACATATTTTCACAAAACTTTGGCACATGCGAAAAAAAGAGGAGAAAGAAGAGGAGAAAAGCCGCGGCTTTTCTCCTCTTCTTTCTCTGTGCTCTATACTCATAGTTCTGTCATGCCCAACGCATGCGAAGGAACTCTTGCTGCGTGGTTTGAGATCCCTCACGCAGGGTTCGGGATGACACAACTCGCGGAAAGTACATTCTTAAAATCAAGCTCCTACGTTTTCAGAAGACGGAGGAGTTTGAATTGATGCTCCAATGACACATTTCGCGAAAATTGCGAACTTGCGGTTTTCTTACTTGACCAAAACCACTGACAACGCTCGCATTTCGCGACCCACGCGGTGCGACTTGCGCCGCACTGCGCGTGACCAATCGCTGCTCGCATTGTCTAAGTTTTGGTCAATTACTTGACCAAAACTTTGTTGCCGTTTACAACATAGATACCGGGAGCTGTGATAGCCTCTACACGGCGACCTGTAAGGTCGAAGATAACTGTACTCTGTTCTCTGTTCTCTGTAATCTGCTCTATGCCAGTTGTGCCGCTCCAGTCAAAGCCGTAGAACTCAACCGACTTGTTAGGAACTGCACTTGCAGGCAAGTATGCCTTGTTAGCGTTGTTCTTGAAGTGGGTTTCACCATCACCGCCTGTTGCATTCTTGTTCAGAATAGTCTTGTAAAAGCCAATGCCACTTTTGTCACAAAGAACATAAGCAGCACCCTCAACATATTCATCGGCAACTGAACCTAAAAGCAAGTTGCCATCAACATTTGCAATGTTCTCTTCTGATGCATTGAATACATAATCACCCTCGGCCGCTTTCACTATCACACCGGTATGTGCAGGTATTGTGCCGGCAATCGGCGTCATTACAATATACTCGCCTTTAATGCCTTCGGCCTTAACAATGTAAGCCTCAACGCCCTCAGCTATTCCGGCATTGAAATCAACATACATTGTTGCATAGCCCGCAGATGTCACATTCAATGTGTAAGCCCTTTCAGCAGCTGAAACAACAAAGAGGAAATCGACATAGCCACCCTCATCAATACCCTTTTCAAAGGCAGAGTTTTCTGCATCGTTAATCACACCGGTAATTGCACGAACAACAATTACATCGCCGGGATTGTGGTTCTCGTTAATGCGGATAGGATATGTTACCGTGCAAACCTCATCTACTACTTCGGTAACAGAAACACCATCATCCTTAATATTCTGAGCCACCTTTGCTGTGCTGCCGCCAGCCTCCCAAGAACCGAAATAGTAGCCATACTCCTTTGTTGCACCGTCGTTATCCAGCTGATATATTGCAAGGTCGCCCCAGTTTAGCTTGTACGTCAAGTTCAAGTTGAACTCTGCGCCCGGAGCAACTTCAATGGCATTTGTAACACAAGTCTGGCCAATTTCGGCAGGAATACCGGTAACATCGGCCTCAACACCGCCTGTAAGGGTTGCAGACTTTATATATGTTGTATTTCCGGCTTTGCCGAATGTTGGTTTGTCTATTGATGCGTACCACTCGCCGGCATCAGCAAACTTCTCAAAGTTTGCAACATACTCCTTGTTGCCGTCTGTGTTATCGGTATATTCAGCAGATGTAGAAACCACCTCGCCATCAACAGTCCAGTTAACGAACTTGTAGCCGTAATCAGCTGTTGCGACAAGCTGGACCTCCTCTGTGCCGGTAACAGCCTCGCTGCCACCATTTATTGTTACAGAGCCGCCCTCTCCTGCAACAGCAGAAATTGTACGCTCCTGAATAGCAACCTCATACTCATATACCTCAAACTCCAGCAACCGGAACCAGTACGCTGAAGCCTGTGTAAACCTTAGCCTAATCTGTTTTGTATATACACCACCGGCATTGCGTGTAACGACATCATTCGCCTGAACCCCATTCAATGGTTCG
>JAFXAR010000011.1 GCA_017516885.1 Bacteroidaceae bacterium | reverse complement strand
TCCACCACATGGGGAATATGCTCAAAGCTGAAGTGATAGGCCGAAAGGTCGTCATCGGGGTTGGTTGACGTTACCTTTATTATTGCATAGGGATTACCGTCGGCATCAAGTTTCTCGTGTGTCTTAGGGGTTAAATCTTCAGGATTCTCCCTGAAACTTGCAATATGAAAGCGGGCTTTCTGCTGTGCCAACACCGGCACAGCCGGCAAGAGAAGCAGCAATAACAATAATATTGATTTAACGCTTTTCATTACAAACAGTCTTATTTTTACAACTTCATCCTATAGTTGTTTGTCTCCTTAAGCTCAAAGCCGCATGAGCGGTAAAGGGCGTTCGCAGCCTCGCGCGATGGGCGGGAGGTAAGCATAAGCGTTCCGCCGCCAAGTGAGCGCGCATATTCCACCGCATGCTCCACCAGCAAGCGCCCTATTGAGCGTCCGCGCATAGCCTCATCAACAACTACATCCTCAATCCAGATTTTGCGTCCGGTGGGTGCAAGATAGCATCCCAGCGTAAGCATCCCGGCCACCACTCCATCGCATTCCGCCACAAGCAGATGTGAATCAGCGGCAGCCACCAAGGCCTTCAAATCGTCCATTGTAAAGCTGTGAGCCGATGACGAGAGCTGCCCCAACAGCACATTTACGCGCTCAAGGAGCAACTCTGAGGCTGTTTCCACCTCACGCACAAAAACCTCATTGCCCATGGAATTCTACAGCTTAACCTTGCATTTAACGCCTTCCGACTCGTTCTGCATACGGTCGAGCACAGTTACCACATAGACAAACTTTCCCTCTGCGCCTTCGGGAATCTTGTAGTAGCGGTTCTTTGTAATTGTAACAATCTTTGAAGGGTCATTCAGGTTTATTCTCTCCTTTGCATCAAAGCGGTACACAACATAACGCCACGGCGCATTCATAACATTCTTCTTTGCATTCTCGTCAACTGCCCACACAAGCACATTGTTTCCGTCCTTGTCAAAGAGCTTGACGCCCTGCACCTTCTTTGGCGCAACATTGTCAATGAAACTGTATTTGGGCATCAGGGCCGGATAGCGGAATATTCCCGTTGCAAGATAATCGCGGTAACCGTCAACGTTATTTGCTGCAGAGGCCGCATCCCAGAAGCATGAACCCTTCACATTCTTCTCGGCACGCTGCATATCGTACTTTGCCTCCTGCTGATTGCCTGTTGCGCTAGCAGCATCCTTTGCCTTTACTGTGCGCTGCACATCCTGGCCAATGTAGAGCGGACGCTTTGAAGCATACTTTGCCCACCATTTCACAAGTTCTTCGTAATCGGCAGCGGAGTGGCCAATTTCCCAGTAAACCTGAGGGATGCAGTAATCGACCCACCCCTGGTTAATCCAGAACAGAACATCGGCGTTAAGGTCGTCATAGCACTGCAGACCACGCGTCTTGCTGCCGGCAGGGTCGCTCTTTGCGTTACGGTATATGCCGAACGGAGAAACGCCAAACTTCACCCATGGCTTGAGCTCGCGCACAGTGCGGTGCAGTTGGTATATAAGATGATTCACATTCTCCCTGCGCCATTCGCCCTTGCTGCTGTACTTGCCTTTTGGGAACTGGGCGTTGTCATTAAAGTCCTTTCCCTTTGTCGGATAGGGGTAGAAATAGTCGTCAATATGCAGACCGTCAACATCGTAGCGTGTAATAATATCCCTTACCACCTTGCATATATGCTCGCGGTTACTCTGCAGTGCCGGGTTAAAATAGAGCTGTCCTTCATACTCAACAAAATTGGACGGACGCACCTTGCTGAAGTGGTTGGAAGCAATATACTTTGCGCCCTTAGTACGCGCACGGTAAGGGTTAATCCATGCGTGAAGCTCCATATTGCGGCTATGGCACTCGTCAATCATAAACTGCAAAGGGTCCCAGCCCGGAGAGCGTCCCTGCACTCCCGTAAGGAAGCGGCTCCAAGGCTCTATTTCCGACGGATAGAGAGCATCGCCCTCAACGCGCACCTGGAAGATAACCGCATTCACATTTACCTTCTGAAGATTATCAAGCATCTTGGTAAGATACTTCTTCATCTCAGCCTCTTTCATTCCTGTAAACTGTCCGTTAACGGCCTGAATCCAAGCGCCACGGAATTCGCGTTTAGGATAATCGGGGTCCAACCCCTGCTGAACCGCTCCCCCCGCGGCCTTCTTAGCGCCGCACGATGCAACGAGCAGCAGCAAAACCAGCATAAACAACTGTCTTAGTTTCATAGTATATAAATTTTATATTTTATTTCTTTGAATCATGCGCGCCATCTTCGGCTGCGCTGCTGCGCCCGAATGTAGCGCTGTCAATAGCCTCTTTCAATGTCCTTTCCTCGGTGTAGTCCGACGTCTCCGCAATTTCGTGGTAGCGTTTCAGGTAGCCCAATATGAGCGTTGTTACAGGAAGCGCCACAATCATGCCAAGCAGGCCGAGAAGATGCCCGAAGATTGATAGCGAAAGCAGAATAACCGCCGGATGCAGATTCATCCTGCGCCCCATTATAAGCGGCACAAGAAACAGGTCCTGAATAACCTGTACCACGGCAAGCACAATGAGCGCCGCCAGGAATATCATCCAAAAATCCCCGCCGGTGTTCGCTGCCTTAAGCATTGCCAGCAGCGCCATAGGCACAAGAGACACTGTCTGCAAATATGGCACAAGATTCAGTATGCCGATAAACATTCCGAACGCAATTGCTGCCGGAAAATCTATAATAAGGAATCCTATGGAGAAAAGCACCCCCACGCACAGCGCCACAAGCGCCTGTCCGCGGAAATACTGGTTCATGCCGTCAACAAGGTCGCTCCAGAGTTTCGTTGCCACCCCACGCCACTGCTTGGGTATATACAGCAGCCACGATTCGGAGAGGCGCTCAAAGTCAAGCAGAAAGAAAAAGAGATAAAGCAGTATTATACACAACGTAAAGAGCGCACCCAAAAGGTCGACCGTACCAAGCAGGAAGAACTGCACCTTCTGCAGCACAAAATCATGCAGGTTCGACTCGTTAACGCCTATCAGCATCGATGAAAAGCCGCTGTTCTCGGCATACCCCTTGAACACATCAACAACAGGCTGCGGAATTGAGGTGTTTGCAAGCTTTTGTGTAAGGAACGATGCCGTTATATCCTTCAGCGCAAGCAGTTCCTTAAGCATTGAAGGCAGCACAAGCATAATTACACCATATATCACTGCCGCAATAAGCAGCATTGCCACCAATATTGAAAGCATGCGGAACTTCAGGCGCATGCGGTGCTGCAGAAAGCCCACAAGCGGCTGTATGAGATAAGCAAGCAGCCACGCAATGGCAAACGGCAGAAGAACACTGCTTATGCTGTCAAGCACAAAATAACCCACAGTGAAACCCATTACAAGCATCACTATCCTCAAAAAACGCCCTACTGAAACCTCGCCCTGCTTCATAATGCCATCATTCTTCATCGCATCCGCATTCATTCTCTTCATTGCCTGCACCGGCAACAAGCAGCACAAACTCGCCCCGCGGCTCGCACTTTGTAAAGTGCTCCACCAGTTCGGCAAGCGTGCCTCTAACACACTCCTCATGAATCTTTGAAATCTCCCGCACTGCAGCCGCCTTGCGTTCAGGCCCGAAAACCTCAGCAAACTGCGTAAAGGTCTTCAGCACACGGTAAGGCGATTCATAGAAAATCATTGTGCGCTGCTCCTGCTTAAGAAACTCAAGCCTTGTGCGGCGGCCCTTCTTTTGAGGCAGAAAGCCCTCGAACACAAACTTGTCCGACGGCAAGGCCGAACTCACCAATGCCGGCACAAATGCCGTTGCGCCCGGCAGGCACTGTACCTCAACGCCCTCTTTTACCGCTTCGCGCACAAGCAAGAATCCCGGGTCGGAAATAGCCGGAGTACCGGCATCGGAAATCAGCGCAACATGCTTCCCGCACATTTTTATGCGTTCCACAAGCCCGCCCACCGTCTTGTGCTCATTGAACTTGTGATGCGAATACATGGGCACCTGAATATCAAGGTGCTTAAGCAGTTTTCCCGACGTGCGCGTATCCTCGGCAAGCACAAAGTCGGCCTCCTTAAGAATGCGTATCGCACGCAGTGTAATATCCTCAAGATTACCCACAGGAGTGGGTACAATATATAACATTCCCATAGCCAATATATAAAACAAACGGGCGAGAAAAAAATCAAGAAGCTGTTTAAATTTATATCGCCAAATTTTTTGACGAAACACGCTTCTATAAGAAAATACTTTTTAGAAATTTAAACAGCTTCTAAGTCATGTTCGCCGGTACGGCAAAGATAACTAATTTTCAACAATATGAAGCACCAAAGCACAATATGTTGATAACTTGTCATGAATAAAGATTTGTTTTCATGGGGATTTCTTTATCTTTGCTTGCCAACACGGAAGAAAAAGCAAAAACACAATATACCAATGAACAGATTTTCAGAATTCAACCAAATGGAGATGTCCCGCCGCGGACGCATTGAAGTAATATGCGGTTCAATGTTCTCAGGCAAAACCGAAGAGCTCATACGCCGATTGAAAAGGGCGAAATTCGCCCGCCAGAAAGTAGAGATATTCAAGCCCGCGCTCGACACCCGCTACTCCGAGCAGGAAGTGGTGTCGCACGACAGCAACCACATACTCTCAACCCCCATAGAGTCATCGGCAAGCATACTTCTTCTTGCCACCGACTGCGACGTAGTTGGCATTGACGAGGCACAGTTCTTTGACAGCGACCTTGTTGAAGTTTGCAACGAACTTGCACGCCGCGGCACACGCGTAATAATCGCCGGGCTCGACATGGACTTCAAATGCCAGCCGTTCGGCCCGATGCCCGCCCTCATGGCGCTTGCCGACGAGGTTACAAAAGTGCATGCAATTTGCGTAAAGTGCGGCAACCTTGCCTATGTATCGCACCGCCTTGTAAGCAACGACAAGCAGGTGCTTCTTGGCGAGAAAATGGAGTACGAGCCACTGTGCCGCGAGTGCTACCACGCGGCAATGGAAGAGGCAAAGAATGCCGGCGAATAAAACACCTTTTCATCCACAAAAGCATGCTAAAGAACCTGTTCATAGACCTTGACGACACTTTGTACGACTTTTCGGGCGCTTCACGCGAAGCGTTCCGCGAGACATACGAACTGCTGCACTATGAGCGCTACTTCAACTCCTTTGAGCACTTTTTCGGCATCTACCAGCCCTATAACCTGAGCCTCTGGAAAATATACGGCGAGGGCAAGATTACCAAGGAGGAACTCAACCGCCGCCGCTACAGCTACCCGCTTGAATGCGCAGGAGTACACGACAGCGAGCTTGCAGCCACATTCTGCCGCGAGGCCCTCGGACGCATCCCCACAAAAGGCAACCTTGTTCCGGGAGCAATAGAACTGCTTGAATACCTGAGGCCCAAATACCGTCTGTTCATTCTCTCAAACGGTTTCAAGGAACTGCAGTCGCGCAAGATGCACACAGCCGGCATTGACGGATATTTTGATGCGCTTATACTGTCGGACGACATTGGAGTGAACAAGCCGCGCCCCGAGCTTTTTCATCACGCCCTCAGCAGCACCGGTTCAAAGCTCGAAGAGAGCATCATGATTGGCGACATGTTTGAGACCGACATTGCCGGCGCGGCAAACATAGGCATGCAACAGATATACTACAACCCCAAAGGGGTGAAAGAACTGCCGTTCAGGCCAACCTACGAAGTTGCTGATTTGTTAGACATCAAGCGAATACTATAACAGCGCGCATATTAACCCTTAAAAAGAGCAGCCATGAGCAGCAACCAGACATCAATATTGCTTATTTACACAGGCGGAACAATAGGCATGATACACAACCGGGAGACCCATGCTCTCGAGAGTTTCAACTTCGACCATCTGCTCAACCACATACCCGAGCTAAGGCAGTTCAACCTTAACATTGATGCCATAACATTCGACCCGCCCATTGACTCGTCGGACATGGAGCCGCAAATGTGGGCGCGCATTGCCCGCACCATTGAGGAGAACTACAGCAAGTACAACGGTTTTGTAATCCTACACGGCACTGACACCATGGCATTCACGGCATCGGCGCTCAGTTTCATGCTCGAGGGATTGATGAAGCCTGTCATTCTTACCGGCAGCCAGCTGCCTGTAGGCGGACTGCGCACCGACGGCAAGGAGAACCTTATAACCGCCATTGAAATTGCAGCAGCAAGAAAGCCTGACGGGACACCAGTCGTGCCCGAGGTATGCATATACTTCCACGAAAAGCTCATGCGCGGCAACCGCGCCACAAAGGTAAACTCCGTGAGTTTCGGAGCATTCGGCACAAACAACTACCCCCTTCTTGGAATGGCCGGCACCGACCTTCAGTTCTACACCCGCAACATAAAGAAATACGACCCCGACGCCAAGCTGAAAGTACACTACAACCTTGAGAGCAACATCTTCATCTTCTCGCTCTTCCCCGGCATATCAAAAGAGGTTGTTGAAAAGGTTTTAGTGGCCGACGAGCTGAAAGGCATAATATTCCGCACCTACGGAGCAGGCAACGCCCCGCAGAAGAAGTGGCTGGTTGACGCGCTCTCCAAGGCCAACGCTCAAGGCAAGGTCATTGTAAACATCACCCAGTGCGCCGGCGGAAGCGTACAGATGGAGAGATACGAAACAGGCCTGCAGCTGCTTGAAGCGGGAGTTGTAAGCGGCAAGGACTCCACCGTTGAGGCATCGCTCACAAAACTGATGAGCCTTCTTGGCAGAGGGCTTCCCGTTGAAGAGGTGCGACGCCTCATGAGCACCAGCCTTAACGGCGAGATAACAGTATAACGCCGCCATGATTACACGCTGCTACCTTGAAATAACCAACATCTGCAACCTCAACTGCCTCTTCTGCCCAAAGACAGAGAGGGAGAAGCGCAGCCTTACCCCTCAGGAGTTTGACACCCTGACCGGCCGTCTGCAAGGCAAGATTAAATTCCTCTATTTTCACCTCATGGGCGAACCGCTGCTGCACAGGCATCTGCCGCAGTTCATTGCAAAAGCCCGCCAAAAGGGATTCATTCCGGTAATAACCACCAACGGCACACTACTGCAGCATGCCGGCGCTGTGATTGACGCCCAGCCCCACAAGGTGCAGATTTCCCTGCATTCGCACGAAGGCAATAGCCGCAAAGACCCCTCGGAATACATTGCTACAGTAATGAAGTTCGCACTGGAAGCCGCCTCGCGCGGCATAATAATTGTGCTGCGCCTATGGAATGAGGGCGGATACAACAAGGAGAACAGCCACATTCTCGACCTTGTTTCGCAACACGCGCCCCGCCCCTGGAAAGAGCGCTACGATGGCTGGAAGATTGCAGAGAACATCTACCTTGAGCACGACAGCATGTTTGAATGGCCCGACAGCGAGCGCGAAGAATACTCCGGCGGCGAGGCTTTTTGCTACGCGCTGCGCAATCAGATAGGGGTGCTTGTTGACGGCACAGTAGTGCCATGCTGCCTCGACCACGCCGGATGCATTGCACTTGGCAACCTCTTCAACCAGCCGCTTGAAGATATTCTATCCTCGCCGCGCGCAAGGGCCATGCACGACGGTTTTTCGCGTCACGAAGCGGTTGAGCCGCTATGCCGCCGCTGCGGTTACGCCACCGTAACAAAAAGATTCAGAAAGTAAAAGGAACTGCTTTTGCATAAACAGCACCGCTGAGGCAATGAACATACAAAAAACCGCGTACTTGTCAATGACAGGCACGCGGTTTTTGCATCAGTTATATCAAAATCCGATTACTGCGGCAAAGTAATGCTATTGAACTGTGAAATTGAACTTGGAGTGTGCTCGCGGAGCAGAATCTCCTTCATCTCCTTCACTACCTCGGGATACTTTGCAGCAAGGTTATTGTCCTCATGGGTATCTGTAACAAGGTCGTACAGACTGCAGTTGCCGTTCTGCACAACAAGTTTCCAGTTGCCCATGCGCAGAGCCATCATATTAGTCTCATGGAACTCCCAGTAGAGGAACTCATGCTGCGCCTGCTCGCCCTTGCCAAGGAGTGTTGGAGCAAATGAAAGGCCGTCAAAATAATCAACAGAAAGGTTCTTGTTTGTATAGCGCTCAACATAGTTGTCAATGCCTGCAACTTCGCAGAATGTAGGCATAAGGTCGTAGAATGCCAGCTGATGGTCGTTCACGCTGCCAGCCTCAACCTTGCCCGGCCACCATGCGATGAACGGCACGCGTATACCGCCCTCTGTTGTAGAGCGCTTTGTTCCGCGGAGCAGCTTCTCAGTGTTGAAATAGTCAGGGTCGCCACCGCCCTCAGTATGAGGGCCGTTGTCGCTTGTGAATATAACAAGAGTATTGTCGGCAAAGCCCTTCTCCTCAAGCTTGGCAATTACCTCGCCAACGTATGCATCAAGGCGTGTAACCATTGCTGCAAACTGCTGGTGGGCAATGTTTGTGGGGTTATAGCGCGAAGCGGCATCGCCTCCATAACTCTTCTCCTGGCAGAATGCGCCCTGGTAGGCCTGCAGAATAGAGTCGTTTGGCTGTGCAAGCTCTGCGTGAGGCAGAGTGTATGTGAATATGCCAAAGAACGGTTTTTCGCCTGTCTGCTTGTCAATCCACTTCATGGCCTCCTGGTGTATGAGGTCGGCCGAATAGTCGCGGCGGTTCTTGTAGTCCTCGCCGTGCATTCCATAGTTGATATTGTTCTGGAGTATTTCACGCCTTACCTCTGTGTCACCGGCCTCCCTGTCGTATGAGTTCAGGAAGTTGGGATAGTAGAGGTGCGCCTGGAACTGGCACATGAAGCCATAGTAACGGTCTATGCCGCGCTTGTCGGGAGTTGACTCAGAGCCCTCATAACCGCCGGCCCACTTGCCGAACATACCGGTTGTATAGCCGTTGTCCTTCATAATTTCGGGCAGGATTATGTGATTAGGGTCGTAAGGTTCCTGACCTGTCTGCGTCGGGTCAGTGGTCTTGCCGTATATTATTGAACCAATGCGGTACTCCTTGTTTCCGCGAACCTTTGTGTGGCCGGTGTGCTGTCCTGTCATGAAACAGGCGCGTGAAGGCGCACTGACCGGACTGCCCGCGTAAGCCTGTGTAAAACGCATGCCCTGTGCCGCCATGCGGTCGAGGTTAGGAGTGCTTATATACTGCTGTCCGTAACAGCCGAGGTCGGCATATCCCATGTCATCGCACATAATGTAAATGATATTGGGCTTCTGTGCCTCCTGTGCCTGAACTGCTGCCGATGCAAGCAGTCCGCAACCGAAAAGTAACAATTTGCTGTTATCCATTTTCTATATGTTTTTCTGTTTTTACTTCTTGATATATACTTTCACGTTCTTGTAGCCGGCCGCTGTAGTGGCGCGTACGATGTACAGGCCTTCATTGAGAGCAGCTGCTGCAATTCTGTTGCCCTTTGCATTTGCAACAAGAGCCGCATTTGCTGTGAACACTTCAAGTGCCAGCACGCTGCCGCTTGCAACAATATTTCCATCCTCTACCGTTACGGCAATATTGTCATCAACTGCAGCCTCGTTAACCGAGGCTGGATAGCTTGCCTCGTTTGTGTTAGGTGCAAAGTATGCCACGAGCTTCACATTGTGGTCTACTGTGAAAGTATATTCAGCGCTTGTAGAAACAATAACGCCCTCCTCTTTCCAGCACACGAATGCGCCGTTGCCGTAAGGCTTTGCCGTTGCTGTAAGCACTGTGCCGTAAGCATATTCACCGGCAGCGTCAGAAAGTTCAACATAACCGCGCTCCCAAGAGTTAACGCCCACTGTAACGGTGCGTGCATCCTGTGGCTTAACCACCTTTATGTGGAAGTCGTAGATAAAGCCGTTCACCTCGTCCTCGGCAAGGTCAAGGCCATTGCTGTTCACGCGCAGGCGCATGCGTGTCTGCTCCATTGTAGCCCATTCGGGCACTGTTGCCTCAACAGTTGCCGATGCGCCGCTCACTGCAAGAGGCGCTTCTGTCTCAAACACGCCGTCGCCGTTCCAGTCAAAGTGCGCTGCAACAACAAGGCCGCTCGCTGCGTTTGCCGAAAGTGTCACATCAATATTGAATTTTCCGCCCTGGGCAACCTCGCCCTTATCCTGGGCATAAACTACATGCCATGTGCCGGGCTTGCTCTGTGCCTCATAAACGATATTGCTGAGGGCCGCCTCGCCGCGGAGCTCGAACTTCTTTACATAATTAGCGCCCGCAGTTCCGCAAGGATTGTTGTAGATTTGCAGCCGGCGCGCGTACGCACTGCGCAGACGGCTGAAGCGGAAGAGGCTGTCGCCATCGACCATAAGTGTTGTGCCCTCGCTTGTAAAATAGAAGTAGCCGTCCTGCACCTTGCTTGCGTTCACCTTCCACTTTGTTGCAAGTTCCTTGCCAACTGAGATATTACCCTCGCTGACACCTACAACAACATCAGGTTCTGCCGCCGATGCAATCTGCCAGCCGGCAGAATTGCCTGTACCCACGAAGTACCACTCCTGGTTCTCGTCAAAGGCATCGGGTGCAGCAAGTGCAAGAGCGCCATCGGCAATGGTAAGGTTCTTGCCGTTTGAACTCTCCACATTGTAGCTTGCGCCAATCTTGCCTATAGCCTCACTGCCGTCAAATGGGCGTATTTCGTAGAGGTCCTCAGTTTCAATGAGCTTCCAGTATGAGCCCACGCGGCTTGTGCCGGCCTGCCATGTAATTACATAATCAGATGCACCGTCCTTGTTCAATGCGCGCGGCCCGGCATTTTCGCTGCTGTAACTTGCACAGTCGGTTGAGCTCAGCCACCAGCAGTTTGCTATTTCACTGGTTGTAGCGGCAGTTTTGCCCACATAGTACTCTACCGGAGTTGTTGTGGTGTAAATCTTTGAAGCCGATGAGGGAGTAAGATTACAGCTTCCCATGTAGCGGCCTGTAGCAGTGTTCTTGATATAGTAGCAGTTCTCGTTCTCTGTAGGAATGAACATCCAGAACTGAGGTTTTGTATTGCTCTGCGACTGCACTGTCATGCGGTGGTCGCTCTCCTCTGTGATATAGTTCGTGCCGGTATTCTTCCACTGGATGAAGTAAACCTTCGCGCCGTTGTCATCCGGTTCGGGTTCAGGCTCCGGCTCGGGTTCGGGTTCAGGTTCAGGTGTTACGCCGTCTGTGCTTAGCTGCACCTCGCCCAGTCCAAAGAAACAGCCGGCATTGGATGTACCCTTGGTAATAGCAATCTTCAGCGTCAACGAACCGTCAGCATTAACAGTTGTGCCAGTAATCTCCCAAACCTTGTGCACATTCCCGCTTGTGCCAACACCGGCAGCAATATCAATGTCGTTGAGCGAACCGAACTCAGCACTGTTTACAGCTGTTGCCACATTCCACTGGCGCACCACACCGTCGGCCGGCTCCTGATAGTTGCTGCCGCCATTCAAGGCGTGAATGTCAAGCCCCACCTTATTAAAGGTGAAACCGGCAGGAATACCGCTGATTGTAAAAGTCAGGTCAATAGCAGGCCCGGTGTTGCCGTTGACATTTGGGCAAAGGATTCCGGCCGTAACAGCATTGCCTGTAGCCTTGAAATCGTGCGATGCTGCAACGGTTGCAGTTGCACCGTCAATTGCCGTACCATTTTCATCAACTACTGTAATTGCTACAGAAGATGCATCGGTGCCTGTTCTGTTGAACTTAAGTCCAATGCCGGACACTGCAAGAGCTGGCTGCAAAGCCACCATAAGCAGTGCCAATAGTGATAAGTAAATTCTTTTCATGCAATAAAAAAGGTTAGTTTGTGTAAAGATATATTATTTATCAAAAACTCCTTAATAATCTGCTCAAAACAATATGATTTTTTGTTTTTTTAGGAGTTTTTAGGAGTTGTATCTTGCTGTGGCACACCTTAGGAGATTCTATAAAACACCGCGAGAGGGACAATTGTCCCTCTCGCAGCTGCATTGCATAGCAAACCATGCAACGCCTATCTATTCAAATGAAAAAAAAGTTCTTAACAGAGATTACTTTTCTTAAAGCCGAGCATCTCCGCTGCGCTCGTGTTGCAGCCTAATACGGATTCAATATAAAATGAACCAAATCGCGGACTTGGGCTTCCCGTCAAGAAGCCCAAGCAGCCACCAAAAGGTCTGTTCATTTTTAATGAACATAACAAAATAGTGAACAAAATATTTGGCAAAACAATAATTGTTCACTAAATTCGCACTGTTCATTTTTAACGAACATAACAAAATAATGAACAATATGACACTTTTGGAACGTGAAACATTGAATTTGGCATTAGAGACATTAAAAGACAAATTGGCCTTGCCTAATGTGACAATTATTCATAAAGAGGATGAAAAACCCGAAGGCTATGATACTGTCATTCAAATTATGAATGTTGATTTCTTATGCGAAATAAAAACAACAGTTACTAATGTCACTGTTGGAAGTATTATAAATAATATGCACAAGAATCTATCAACATCAAAAGGCCCATTGCTTTTAATTGCCAGATATATTAGCCCAGCCATAGTAGAGCAATTAGTGGCGAATGGAATAAGCTGTATAGATTGTGCCGGCAACTGTCATATCAGATATATGAAGAATGACAGCATGATATTTCAGTTAGTCAATAAAGGCGAGAAGAATCCTTATGCGAGCGAGAAGGTATATCCGATATTTCAAGAAGCAGGCCTAAAAGTGATATTCTATTTGTTACAAGATAGCAGTAATATCGGCAAGCCATATCGAGAAATACAAGATGCTACGAATGTATCATTAGGTGCTATCAAGAATATATTTAATGTTCTGGCTGATAGAAACTTCATGCTCACGAAAGGCAAAAAGAGACTTTTGAAAAACAAAAAGGCACTGCTTGACCTCTGGGTAGTAAATTACAATCAGGTATTAAAGCCAAAACTCATGATGTGCAGAATGGCATTCCGCACCAATGAACAAAGAAATAAATGGAAAGCTATGGAATTGCCCGAAGGGATGTATTGGGGAGGCGAAAGTGCGGCAAATATGATTGATAATTATTTGGAACCCGGAGCATTTGATATATATACCGATATACCTACGGCATATCTGATGAAGACAGGACTTGTCAGGCAAGATGCAAATGGCGAGATAAAGGTTTACCAGAAGTTCTGGAAATGGGAAACAGAGAATCACCTTGTTCCTCTTATTCTTGTTTATGCAGATCTGATGGGTAGTGGTAACAGCCGTTGCTTTGAAGCAGCGAATAGATTGATAGAATATGGACTTAACGATTTCGAGTGAAAAGATTGATAATCCATTATTGGTGGAACTACTGCGAAAACTTACCGATAGCTTCAGCAAGATGGATAAAGAGTTTTATGTGATTGGAGCAACTGCACGATATAGTGGCATTGTTGAATAAAGAACAACTCTGCTATTACAAAGATGTTATCGAGGGAGAACTTGCCAAAGAGGAAGAAAGCCAACTTATCAATCAAATGATTGAGAACTCATACGGCTTGAAGTATGAGACGGTAAGAGATACTTGGCAGGCAGTAGTTGATGTTTTCCAAAAGGCTATAGATGATGAAACCGAAGAAGTTTAATACATTCAGTATCGCTGGCAACTGCAAGACGAACGAGGATTACATTTTATGTCAAGATTTGTCTGAAGAATAGTAGTCAGCAATATTGGCTGATGGCATGGGTGGATTTTCGTATGTAAATGAGGCCGCAAAAATTGTGTCACATAGCGTTGCCGGTTTTATTGCGCCCAACTTTCATAAGCATGAGCCAAAGGAACTTTTGCGCAAGGCTTCTGATATGGCAAATGACTTAGAAGCTGTTTGAATTTATATAGCCGTTTTTATTTCTAAAATTGTTTTCTTAAAGAAGAATCATATTACTATGGCAAAAGTAAAAAATACCGAATACAAGCAGAGGAACGAGGAGTTCATGAACGCGCTCCGCAACGGCGAAGAGGAGCTTTTTGAGATTTCTCAGGGAGTGTTAGTGAAGATTATCAAGAGCGGAGAGGGAGAGCGCAGCCCCCGCGCCGGCAATGTAGTTACAGTGCACTACAAAGGAAGTCTCATCAACGGCAAGGTATTCGACAGCAGCTATGAACGCGGCTACCCCGAAGCGTTCCGCCTGAGCGACCTTATTGTCGGATGGCAGATTGCCCTAACGCAGATGCATACAGGCGACCACTGGATTGTGTACATCCCCTACGACAAAGGCTACGGCACGCGTGCCAACGGCCCTATCCCCGCCTATTCGACACTGATTTTTGAAATGGAGCTTATTGCAATAATGTAACAAGGCGTTTTAACACAGCGCGCGGCTCCTTTCTAATCTCTCCTTTCTAATTTCTCCTTTCTGATTTCTCCTTTCTAATCTCCCACTCTCGAGCGGAAGCGCAGATAGAACATCACGCCGGCACTGGTAAGGCCGAATGGGAAAGAAAGCCACACACCGGGAAGCCCCCAGCCAAAGAGGAAACCGAACAGATAGCCCGCCGGCAGGGAAATCACAAAATAGGCAATGAAGGCATAGAGCATAACCGGCTTTACATCGGCAATGCCGCGCAGGGCATTTGAGAAGTTGCACTGCAGTCCGTCGCCAAACTGGTAAAGGATAAACGGAACGGCAAGCTGCGCTACAAGCAAGGCAACATCGGCATCATCGGTGAATATGCCGCCAATGCTCCTGCGCATAAAGTAAATGGCAAACGATGCCGCCACGGCAAGCAGCAGCGTAAGATGAAAACCAGCATTTGCAGCGCGGCGAATATCGGCCTTGTCGCCCGAACCGCTGAAATTGCTGACCCTGACGGCAACGGCCGCAGCCATACCGTAATACATCATAAAGCCCAGCTGGCCCACCGTACACATAATCTGATGCGCAGCAAGAGCTGCTGTTCCAATCCACCCCACCATTATTGTGGCAAGGCTGAAAGAGGCAGTCTCCATGCCCATTTGAAGCGCCACCGGCAAGCCTATTCGGTTAAGTTCCCGCATATTGCCCTTGGTTACTTTGCCCTGCATAAACCCGCGGGCATATTCACGGTAGCGCTTGCCGTGGAAGAAGAGCAGCATGAAAACCGCCAGCATCACCATACGCGACAGCAGGGTTGAAATTCCTGCGCCCAAAAGGCCAAGTTCAGGAGCTCCCCATTTGCCGAATATGAGCATATAGTTGCCAACGATATTAAGCAGATTGCCAAAGAGAAGAATCCACATAGGCGTCCTGGTATCGGTTATGCCGTCGCTGAACTGCTTGAAGGCATTGAATAGCATTACAAATGGCATTGTAAGCAGCAGCACAAGATAATAGGGGCGCATGAGGCCCAGCAGTTCGGCGGGCTGTCCAAGATTGCCTATATTCAAATAGAGCGCACCCATAAGAAGCATCAGCAGAAAGGCAATCGCCCCATTCGCCAGCAAGGCGCTCCTTAGCACGCTGCCAATTTCGCGCTTTTGTCCCTTAGCGCCAAAAAGACGCCCAACAATGGGTGTAAGGCCATAAGAGAAGCCGGTTGCAAAGATTATTGCAAGATTAAACATATTGTTCACAAAACTTGCCGCCGCAAGGTCC
This sequence comes from Bacteroidaceae bacterium, assembly GCA_017516885.1. GTDB lineage: Bacteria > Bacteroidota > Bacteroidia > Bacteroidales > Bacteroidaceae > HGM04593. The sequence goes on along the minus strand of JAFXAR010000011.1, from coordinate 1,833 downwards.
TCCGTGCCATGCTGACCCACCATAAAGGTATCGGCAAAAGAGACAATGATAACGCCCAATTGCCCTACGATAATCGGGAGGCCCAACTTTATGAGCGCGCTGTAATGTTCCTTGTATGGTTTCATTCCTTCATTATTCAACAAGCCTTGTGCTGTTTTGTTGCAAAGTTACAAAATAAATACTACATTCGCGAAACAAACTACAACTCACTTATGAACGATTATACAAAGGTAAAATTCACTGTAACGCCCAACGAGGAGGCTGCAACAGATGTACTGGCAGCACTGCTTGCCGAAATAGGCTTTGAGAGCTTTGTCGCCGAAGAGGAGGGTATGTCGGCCTACATTCCCCACGCACTTTACAATGCCGAAAGCATTGCCGGCACTGTGGCATCGTACCCCCTGCCGGGCTTTACAATAACATACAACAGCGAGTTCATTGAGGGCGAGGACTGGAACGCCGAGTGGGAAAAGAACTATTTCCAGCCCATTGTACTGGGCGATGACTGTGTAATACACAGCACATTCCACACCAATGTGCCCAAAGCAAAATACGACATACTCATTGACCCCAAAATGGCATTCGGAACAGGCTACCACCAAACCACATGCCACATGCTGCGCGCAATACTCGCAAGCGACATGAAGGGCAAGAGCGTACTCGACATGGGCTGCGGCACAGCCCTGCTTGCCATACTTGCCCGCAAGCATGGCGCTGAGAGGGTTGTTGCCATTGACATTGACGAGTTTGCATTTGAGAATGCCAAGGAGAACATTGTGCTCAACGGCACGCCCGACATTGAGGTGCGCCTTGGCGGAACTGACGCGCTCAAGGAGAGCGACTGCTTTGACTTTGTCATTGCCAACATAAACCGCAACATTCTGCTTGCCGACATAAGGAACTACGTCCGCTGCATGCATGCAGGGTCGGTGCTGTTCATAAGCGGCTTTTACACCGAGGACATTGAAGCGCTCGCCGGCGAGGCAGCCGCCCACGGCCTTGAATTTGTTAATTCAGCCGCAACCGACAACTGGGCAATGGTGAAGTTTGTTAAGAGAACAGAGTAAAGAGAACAGAGAACAGAGTACAGAGTAAAAAGACAATGTTGTCAGAGAGAGAGAAGGATTATGGAGCAAAGTACAATATACACTATATGCGGATATGTGGCGAGTATTGGCATGATACTCGGATACCTGCCTCAGGCAATAACCACCATACGCACCCGCAACACCGACGGCATTGCCCTCCCCACATTCCTCATGATGGCAATAGGCGCGTTCGCATTCATGCTGCAGGGCCTGCTCCACGAACCGGGCATAATATGGTCAATGTTCATAACCAATGCCGTAACCTGTACATGCAGCTGCATAGTATTTGCAATAAAAATGTATAACGATTATTTCAGGAAGAAGAGGTAAAAATCTCTCCCTCTTACTGCATTTCAGCAGCCAAATCAAGTTTCATTATGCGTATCTGGTCAAGTAAAGAAGGCAAGTCATCAACAATAACAGCATAGATTTCCTCTTCATCAATGCGATGATATTCATGCGCAATAATATCACGCAAGCCCATAATTGCAGTCCATGGTATATTGGGATACTTACTCAAATATTCCTTGTTTTTAGCGTCAATAACCTTAACGCTTTCACCTATAAAAATCAACTGCATACAAACTCCACTCAAGATAAAAGTGCTCAGTAGAAAAAAGGTGTGGGTTAGCAAAATATTTGCGGTTGTAATAAAAAAACAGACCCCTCGTCGCTTCGCTCTGTCGTGATGAACAATTGCGCAATGATAAGCACAGGTAATTTCTTTAACCGGCACCGTTAAATT